>NZ_QQWV01000010.1:0-105696 GCF_003951715.1 Sphingomonas sp. ABOLH
AGCGACAGCCCCGACCCCACCCCGCGTCTCGGTCTCCGGCGGCATCGTCGAGGGCAGGGCCGAGGCCGACCGCATCCTCTTTCGCGGTATCCCCTTCGCCGCGCCGCCGCTGGCCGCCAACCGCTGGCGCGAACCGCAGCCGGTGGTCGAATGGACCGGCATCCGCACTACCACCGCCCGCGCGCCGGCCTGTCTCCAGAACGACTATGGCTGGAACCGCGCCGACCATGTGTTCGCCAGCGAGGACTGCCTGACGCTCGACGTCGGCACCCCGGCGCTGACCGGCAAGCGTCCGGTGATCGTGTGGATTCACGGCGGCAGCAACCGCGCGGGATCGGCGGGCGACATGGCGCTGTCGTCGATCGGCAAGCGCGGGGTCGTCGTCGTCGCCATCCAGTACCGGCTCGGCATCTTCGGCTTCCTGCCCCACCGGGCGCTGGCGGCGGAAGCGGAGGGCAAGAGCGGCAATTACGGCCTGATGGACCAGATCGCGGCGCTGCGCTGGGTTCGCGACAACATCGCCAAGTTCGGCGGCGATCCCGACAACGTCACCATCGCCGGGGAAAGCGCCGGATCGCAGGACGTGTCGCTCCTCCTCGCCTCGCCGCTGGCGCGCGGACTGTTCGCCAAGGCCGCGATGGAGTCGGGCACCCCCGGCTTCGGCCTGCCATGGCGTCCGCTCAAGGAAGCGTTCCGCATCGGCGACCAGTTGGACGTACTGCTCGGCACCCGTGGCAGCGCGAGTCTTCGCACCGTATCGCCCGCCGCGTTGCTGGCGGCCGACCTGAAGCTGCACGATGCGAAGCTGACCGCCGACGATTATCTCTATCTGCGCACGACCATCGACGGCGCGGTCCTGCCCGACACGCCCGACCGGCTGTTCGTCACCGCGCCGAAGCGTCCGGTGATTATCGGCAGCAACGTGCTCGAACTCGACCTGCCCGGCGGCCGTCCGGCACGCGACGGGTTCGTCGACCTGTCGTTCGGCGCCAATGCCGAGGGCGCGCGGACCTTCTACCGGCTCGACGAACCCGATCCGCTGCCGCATCCGCGCCTTGGCACCCGCGACCAGCAGATCGCGACCGACGCCACCTTCCGCTGCCCGGCGGGCAGCCTCGCCAACCTGCTCGCCACCCGCAACTGGCCGGTATGGCGCTACGAGTTCGACATGGCGCGCGACGGCGGGGCGGGGCCGACGACCCATGCGGCCGAGATCGACTATATCTTCAACGATCGCCGCGCCGGGCCGGTCTGGATGCAGGATTACTGGGTCGCCTTCGCCACCACCGGCGATCCCAATGGCGATGGCCGTCCGGCCTGGGCGCGCAGCGTCCGGGGCAAGCCCGCCAACATCCTGTTCGACGCCCGCGGCGCCACCCCGCGCGACGGCGACATCCGCCCGGAACTCTGCCGCCTGCAAGGATCGTTATGACCCCCGATCGTCGCCATTTCCTCGGCCTCGCCGCCGCGTCCGCGTTGCTGCCCGCTGCCGCCTGTGCCGCGCAGGAGGAAAGCTGGGAAGTGAAGCACCAGCGCCAGCTCGCGACCGACTGGCCGTGGCTGGGGCGCTATGCCGCCGACAATGCTGCGCTCGCCGCATCGGGGGCGAGGACCGACATCGTCTTCATGGGCGACTCGATCACCGAAGGCTGGCGCGGCAGCCGCCCCGCCTTCTTCCGCCCCGGCCGGGTCGGGCGCGGGATCAGCGGACAGACGACGCCGCAGATGGTGCTGCGCATGATGGCCGATGTCGTCGCCCACCGCCCGCGCTATGTGCACATCATGGCCGGCACCAACGACATCGCCGGCAATACCGGGCCGATGACGGCGGCGCAGACGCATGACAATCTCGCGATGATGGCGATGATCGCACGTCAGGCCGGCATCGGCGTGCTGCTCGCCAGCGTGCCGCCGGCGGACGGTTTCCCATGGAAGCCGGGCCTCGCCACCGTCGCCCCGATCCGCGCGATCAACGCCTGGGCGAAGGACTATGCCGCGAAGAACCGCATCACCTTCGTCGACTATACCCCGGCACTCGCGACGCCGGCCGGCGCGATGCGGCCGGGCTTTGCCGATGACGGCGTCCACCCGACCCCGGCCGGCTATGCCGCGATGGAGAAGGTACTGACCCCGATCCTGCGCGCCAAGGGCTTGCCGGCCTAGCCGCCCCCAAAACGTCACCCCAGCGCAGGCTGGGGTCTCTCGCGGCTCCTGTCCCGCCGACAACCGGGATACCCCAGCCTGCGCCGGGGTGACGTATGTGGCGGGGCAGGGGGCTTGCCTTCCGTCTCCCGAAAGCTGAACGACCCCGGCCAAGTCGCGACAATCCGACACAATTTTCCGTCCTTTGCGACAAACCCCTGCGACAGCCGTTCGCCATTTTCACCTTCGACCTTGATGGTCCGCAAAGGAGAAAAGGGATGAAGAAGTTCGCACTGATGCTCGCCGGCCTCGGCGCCCTGATGACCGCGCTGCCCGCCGCCGCCCAGCCGTGGCAGTCGGTCAACCAGCGCCAGGCGCAGATCGAACGCCGCATCGACCAGGGTATCCGGAACGGCTCGCTCAGCCGGCGCGAGGCGGTGAACCTGCGCGCCGAATTCCGCCAGATCGCCAATCTCGAACAGCGCTATCGCCGCTCGAACGGCCTTTCGATGCAGGAACGCCGCGACCTCGACCGCCGCTTCGACGCGCTGGCCTACAAGGTTCGCGTCGACAAGCACGACCGCAACGGTCGCCCGGGCTATCGGCGCTGAGCGCGGCAAACCGTATCCCCGCGCAGGCGGGGATCCAGGGCCAGGCACGCTGCGGTAGCATCTGACGCTCTGGACCCCCGCCTGCGCGGGGGTACGGTATCATTTCCCCGCGACGAACGCCCCGATCAACCCCGCTTCGTCGCCCAGCCGCCCCGGCACCACCACCGGCGTCGCGACCGGGGTCAGCAAGTTCGCCCGTACCCGCGCGTCGAGCGCTGCGATCAGACCGGTGGCATTGGCCAGCCCGCCCCCCACCGGCACGATCGTCGCCGACACCGCATGCAGCAGCATCGCGATCGACCCGCCGATCAGGTCGCAAAACCACGCGACCGTCGCATATGCCTTTGCATTGCCCGCCTCAGCACCCCGCGTGATCGCGATGCTGTCGGCGTCCACGCCATGCAGGAAGCGGTGCAGCCGCTCCAGGCCGCGCGCGCTGCCGATCGTGTCGAGACACCCGTGCCGCCCGCAACCGCAGGGGAACACCGGCATCGCATTGGCCGCGACGGGGCTGGCATGAATCACCTGCCCATGGCCCCATTCGCCGCCGATCCCGCCCGCACCGCTGACGATCCGCCCCCGCTCGACCAGCCCCCCGCCGACTCCGGTGCCCAGGATAATGCCGAACACCCGCTCATGCCCTTGGCCCACGCCCATCGCCGCTTCGGCCAGCACGAACGCATCGGCGTCGTTCACCACCCGCACCGGCTGCGCCAACGCCGCGCTGAGATCGCGCGCCAATGCCCGCCCGTCGATGCACGGAATGTTGGCGCTGGTGACCTTGCCGCTCGTCGGATCGACCAGCCCCGCGGTCGCGATCGACACCGAATCGCACGGCACCGCCTGTACCGCATCGGCGAAGGCCGCGACGAACGCCGCCCAGTCGCCGACCGGCGTCGCCGTCTTGCGTCGCCACAGGATCCGCGCATCACCGTCGAACGCGGCGATGTCGATGAACGAACCGCCGACATCGGCGCACAGCCGCACGACGCCTATTCCGCGCCCAGCCAGCCGGCCCGGAACGCCCGCTGCTGTGGCGTCGGCGTCCGCCCGACCGTCTCGCCGCGCACGATCTCCAGCGTCGGATCGGCCGCCGGGGTCAGCGTCGCCACCCGCTCGACCCCGCGCTGGCGATAGCGCAGCTCGGTGGGCGTCCCCGACTTCAATGCCGCAACCCCGGCATTCCACGCGGCCAGATCGCCGACCGGCTGACCGCCCAGCGACAGGATCACGTCGCCGCGATCCGCGCCGGCCGCGAACAGCGGCGTGTTCTGCGCCGGCGACAGCAGCAAAGTCACGCCGTCCTTCTCCTGCGTGGCATTGGTCCGCCCGATCCAGCCCTTGCTTGGGTTAGCGGCACGCAGCACCAGCCCCGCCTGATCCAGCAGCGGCGCGAAATCGGGCAGGAAGCTGCCCTCGATCGTCCGGTCGAAAAACTGGTCGGCAAACGCCTTGTCCCCGGTCAGCGTCGTGAGCGCCGCACGCAGGTCGGCAGGCGTATAGGGCTTTTCCGGCGCGCCATGTGTCGCCCACAACAGCCGCATATAATCGTCGAGGCTCTTGCCCGGAAAGCGCTGGCGCAGCTGCAGGTCGAGCGCGAGGCCGATCACCGCGCCATAGCCGTAATAGGACGAAAAGATGTTCGGCTCGACCGGATCGATCGCGGTCGCGGCATCGACGAACGGCGCGCGGAGACTCATCTCCTGTGGCGAGGCGTTGATCCGCGCGGGCAGGCGCGCCGGGTTGTTGACCACCCCGCTGACCATCCCGCCCATTTCGCCCAGCCATTCATCGACCGACGCCAGCCCGGCGCGGCGGATCGCCAGCGGCCCGTAGTAGCTGGTGAACCCCTCGGCCAGCCACAGCGACGGCGTGGGATTGGCGCGGGTGAAGTCGAACGGCTCCAGTTCGCGCGGGCGCAGCCGCTCGACATTCCAGCTATGGAAGAACTCATGCGCCAGCGTGCCGAGCTGGTCGTCGTTCGCCTGCGCCAGCGAGCGCTGATCGGTGATGATCGTCGAGTTGCGATGCTCCATCCCGTCGCCGGTCACCCACGGGCGATAATCGGCGATGAAGGTATAGGTGCCGAAATCATAGTTCGCCGGCGCGCCGAAGATCTTGATCTCCTCGGCCACCACCTTCTTCGCCTTTTCGGTGAAGCGGTCGAGATCGGCGGCGGTGCCGTCATGGTGCAGCGCCAGGCGGAATGTCTTGCCGGCCTCCTGCCATTCGCGAACCATGTGGTTCGACAATTCGGTCGGGCTGTCCATGAAATATTGCAGGTTCGGCGCCCAATAGCTGCCGGGCGCACTCCCGCCGGGCAGCTGCGTCGCGACCTTCCATGTCGGATCGGGGCTGGTGAAGCGCACGCTGATCGGCTGTGCGTCGTACCCGGTCGCCCACATAAAGGTCGCGGGCATGTTCAGATGCGCGTGGGTCGCATCGATCTGCGCATAGGTGCCATCGCCCCGGTCGGCATAGAGCGTGTAGCTGACGATCACCGTGCCGTCATGCCCGGCCACGCTCCAGCCATAGGGATCGGTGCGGATCAGCTTCAGCGGCCGTCCGGCGCCATCGGTCGCGCTGACGTCATAGACGTTCTTGGCGAATTCGTGGATCGCATAGCGCCCCGGCGACGACCGCGACATCTGCACCCTGAGCGGCCCGGCGGGCACGCCGCGCCACGTCGCGACGATCCGTGCTCGGTGATGCGCGGCTTGCGGGAACGACACGTCGTAGCGCACCGGCGCGTTCGCCCCCGGATCGCTGGCGACGGTCCGCGCGGGCATGACCGGCGCGGTCTGCGCTACGGCGGGCCAAGCGAGGCATGAGGCCAGCAACGCGGCGACCAGCGAACGAACCATGGCAATTCCCCTTCGAGTTGGCGTGCTTGTAGCGGGCGGCGGGGGCGTTTTGAAAGGGTGCGGGTGCCTCCCGAATTGTCGTACCCCCGCGCAGGCGGGGGTCCAGAGCCAGGAACGCCGCCGTTCGCGATGGGAAACTCTGGATCCCCGCCTGCGCGGGGATACGGTTCGACGGAAGCTAAACCCCGTAAAACTCCCGCGCCGCGCCCCCCATCAACCGCGCCCGCGAATCGTCCGACAACCCCGCCGTCAAGCCCTGCGTCGTCGCCAGCCAGTCGCCATACCCATCCCCCGCCGCCGACAGCACCGGCCAGTCGCTGCCCCACAGCAACCGCTCCCCGAACCAATCCACCAGCCGCGCGACCATCGGCGCCAGCGCCAGCGGATCGGCCCCCGTCGCCTGTTCGGTGCGCAACCCCGACAGCTTGCACCATACCGAAGGCCGCTCCGCCAGCGCCGCCATCCCCTTGCGCCAGTCCGCATCCCCCGGCGGCGCCGGCTTGGCGGCATGGTCGATCACGATCGGCAGGCCCGGCCAGCGATCCGCGAACGTCGCCAGCATGCCCAAATGCCGCGGCTGCACCAGCGCATCCAGCCTCAGCCCATGCTCGACCATCGCCGCGACCCCGCGCGCGACATCGCCCCGCAACAGCCAGTCGGTATCGCCGATCGCCTGCAGCATCGGCCGCAGCCCGACGAGCTTGCGCCGTGCCGCCAGCGCCGCGATCCGCGCCGGCGCGTCGGGGCTGTCCAGCGCGACCCAGCCGACCACCCCCGCCACCCACGGATCGCCCTCCGCCAGCTCCAGCAGCCAGTCGGTCTCGCGATCATCGGTCTGTGCCTGGACCAGCACCACCCGATCGACCGGCGCATCGCCCATCGCCGCGCGTACATCGGCCAGGTTGTAGCTGCGATACAGCACGCCATCACTCGGCGCCGGCCAGCCATGGAACGGCGCATCGATCCGCCACACATGCAGATGCGCATCGACGATGCCGCTCATCCCGTCCCCCTCCATCACCGACAGAGTGGCGCGGGGCAGGGGTTGAGCGCAACCCTGTCGTCATTCCCGCGAAGGCGGGAATCCATAGACGCTGACGGTTCGGCTCGATCCGCAACGGTGGCGGTTATGGACTCCCGCCTTCGCGGGAGTGACGAGGGAGACCCTAAATCGCCTCGACCACCGCTCGCTCGAACAACACTTCCCCCGCGCGCACCCGGTCGCCGGTCTGCACCCCGTCCGCCAGTACGAACGGCGCGGGCGTCAGCAGCACGATGGTCGACCCATGTTCGAACCACCCCATTTCCTGCCCCTGCACGACCGGCACATCGACATTGGCGACCGGCTCGGCCCGCTCGCGCAACAGCTTCACCGTGTCGAGGAACGTCAGCCGGATCGCCGCGACCAGGATCGCCGCCACCGGCACCAGCAGGATCGACGTCCCGTCGTCCAGCCGCATGCGCACGGTCGCCCGTTCGTTGCGGCAATACAGCCCGTCGACCCGCTTCAGCGCCGGCGGGTTCACGTTGAAACAATCGCCGGGAAAGTACCGCACCCGCTCGACCCGCCCGTCCTGGGGCGCATGAAACCGGTGATACATGCCGGCGGTCAGCCGCAGCGTCACGAAACTCCCGCCCAGATACGCCTCCCCCTCGCCCCCGGTCAGTTCGGCGATCGAATAGCGCTTGCCCTTGGCCTGCACGATGCTGTCGCCGGTGATCGGCCCGCTGGCGACGATGATCCCGTCTGACGGCGACGCCACCTGATGCGCCTGCGCCGCGAAGGTCCGCGCCCCCGGCCGCAGCCGCCGGATGAAGCAGGCATGCATCGAGCGCCAGCTTGTCTCCGCCGCATCGGACAGGTCGACATCGCAAAAGGTCCGCCACACCGCGATCGACGCCTTCGCCACCAGCGGCTGCTCGACCTTGCTGAACCACCCCATCGCGCGGGTCAGCGTCCGGCGCGGCAGCCAGTTGGTCGCGGCATAGTTCAGCGATTCGATATCGGTCAGCTTCGCGATGGCACGGGCGAGCGGCGAGGGAGCGGTGCGGTCCATGGCCGTCATCAATATTTCCTTATCGGGTCATATTTGCGTCAGCCATGATGGCTCTCGCCCCAGCTCTCGCAGCTACCTTCGCCGCCGGCGTCGCCGGTCTCGCCGCCACCAAGGGCCGCGCCCGTCTGCGGCTCAGCCGCGCCAAGCATGGCTCGCTCACCGGCCATGTCCGCTGGGGCCAGCGCATCGCGCGCCAGATCGCCTTCTACGACTATGACGACGCCCGCTTCTTCGCCGCCGACGACGCACCGGCCAACATCGCTGCGAAGCGCCGCGCCGGCTTCGAACGCCTTTCCGCGCTCTACGCGACCCGCTTCGCCAAGACGGTCGCTGCGACGAAGGCATTGCGCGAGGGGCTCTCCGACCTGCAATTCACCGGCCGCTACCGCGTGCCGTTCCAGTTCAGCGCGAAAGTCCGCGACACCCTAGCGACCGGTGCCTTCTACCAGTCGTCGTCGGGCGTGACCGTCACCGACCTCGACGGCAATGTCTTCTACGACCTTGCCGGCTCGTACGGGGTCAACCTGTTCGGCCATGATTTCTACAAGGACTGCATTGCGCAAGGGGCCGCCCGCGTCGCCGATCTCGGGCCGGTGCTGGGCACCTATCACCCGGTCATCGCCGCCAATGTCGACCGGTTGCGTGCGATCAGCGGCATGGACGAGGTCTCGTTCCACATGTCCGGCACCGAAGCGGTAATGCAGGCGGTGCGCCTCGCGCGCTATCACACCGGCCGCCGTCGCGTGGTCCGTTTCGCCGGGGCCTATCATGGCTGGTGGGGCGATGTGCAGCCCGGCATCGGCAACCCGACGCCTGCCGACAACACGCTGACCCTGTCCGAAATGTCCGACCGCACGCTCCACGTGCTGGCCACGCGCAAGGACATCGCCTGCGTGCTGGTGAACCCGCTACAAGCGATGCACCCGAACAAGGGCGCGCCCTCCGACGGCACGCTGGTCGACAGCAGCCGCTCGGCCCGGCTCGACCGCGCCGCCTATCGCGACTGGCTGGTGAAGCTGCGCGACGTCTGCACGCAGGCCGGCGTGGTCCTGATCTTCGACGAGGTGTTCATGGGCTTCCGCCTCGCAAAGTGCGGCATGGCCGAGGCGTTCGGCGTCCGGCCCGACATGGTGACCTATGGCAAGACGCTGGGCGGTGGCCTGCCCATCGGCGTCGTCTGCGGCCGCGCCGAGCTGATGAAGCGCTTCCGCCCCGAAGCGCCCGCCGACATCTGCTTCGCGCGCGGCACCTTCAACGCCCACCCCTATGTCATGGGCGCGATGGACGTGTTCCTCGAACGCCTCGACTCTCCGCAAGTGCAGGCGATGTACGAGGACGTCGACGCCCGCTGGGACGCACGCCTTGCCCGGTTCAACGAAGCGATGGCGGAGGCCGACCTCCCCGTCCGCGCCGCCGGCATGCAGACGGTATGGACGATCCTCTACACCGTCCCCTCGCGCTACAACTGGCTGCTGCAATATTATGCCCGAGCCGAGGGGCTGGCCCTGAGCTGGGTCGGCACCGGCCGCCTGATCTTCAGCCTGAACTATGACGACGCGGCGTTCGCCGAGGTCGTCGCGCGCTTCGTGAAGGCGGCACAGGCGATGCAGCAGGACGGCTGGTGGTGGACCGCGCCGGGCACGACCAACAAGATGCTGCGGCGACAGGTGCTGAAGGAAACCTTGGCGCGGCGGCTGGGGCGGGGCTAAGGCGTATTCCCGCTCCGCCTCCCGCGTAGGCACGGGACGGCCGGATCGGAGTCGGCGGCACCGCGATCGAGACGGCAGCCTACCCTCGCCGGGCGTCGGACGCCGCGTGCAATGCCTCGATGATCGCCCGGTTCGCCTGATGGCCTGACAGGTCCTGCGCTAGCGTGGCATAGCCCTCGCGACGCAGCGCCTGCCGGATCTGGTTCACCGAAAAAAAGTCCCCCGATGCGGCCAGTTCGACTGCGCGGGTGAGGGCGGGGGTGTCGCGGGTCATCGGGGGATCGCTCGCCGGGTCAGCCGTTGCGGACCCACGGCGTCCGCACGACCGTGCCGGCGATCAGCTTCTTGCCGAACGCCTTGCGCATCGTGTCGGCGGCGTCGCCATTCTTCAGCACGACATGCGTGCCGCCCGAATGCAGCGTCTCGATCGCGCTGATCGATGCGCCATGCTTGCGGCACAGTGACTCGACATCGGTTCGTGCGATGCTCACGTTCATCGCCCGCGAAGTCGTCACCGCGGTCGGGGTGCCCCGTCGCCAATCGTCCTGCATGTCGGTCCAGTCATCATTCGAGCAAACGGACCGCCGGGTCACGTGGAAAGGGTCGACTGGCCGGCGCCGGTAGCGGGTCCAGCCAGTATGGCGGGGCCACTTCCGATATGGGGTCGCGCCAGCGCGTTAACAGGTGGCGGGCGCGGATAATGTTGCAGGAGCGCAACGAGCATGGTCGTTCCGGCGTGGTCGTACTGGAAAGCACTTTCCTACACCGAGGCGCCCTGTCACGCTCGCCGCCGCTCTTTCTCCCGGTTGATCGACCAGCCCAACGAAATGCGACCGGTTCGCAAATGCGCGAAACCGGTCACGAGTGTGAACTTAGTGAACTTATTCCGGAAAAGCGTTTGTTTTCAGTGGGCCGCCACGGGCAAAGCCCGTGTCGTCGTCGGACGGCGCTTTTGGCGCCGCCGGCCGGCCGCCTAATGCGGCGCGGCGCAGCGTTCGCTGCGCCTTGCCCGGCGCTTAGTGCCGTGCAGCCTCCTGCAGATCCGTATCGATCCGCGCGCCCTTCAACAGTTGCACCGGCGCTTTCCGGTACAGGATGAAGTCGTTGAACGGATCGGTCACGATCTTGGTCGCCCACACCAGCCCGGTCATCACGTCACGCTGGATGAACAGCTGCACCACCCGGAACAGCAGCCCGCCCACCGCGAACGCCAGCCACAACAGCGCCAGATGCCGCAGGAACCCGACGAAGCCGACATGCGGTTCGAACACCCCGAAAAAGGTCGGGTCGAGCAGCAACGGGATCGGCGTCGCCGCCCACAGCCCCATGAAGACGACCTTGCGGAACAGGTTGTAGCCGACTTTGATCTCTTCCTTATGCGCGTGCGTCGCCTGGTTTACATGGTCGTAGGTCTTGGGCTCGAAGAAGAAATGCCCCGATTGCCGCGCGGTCATCGCCACCAGCCAACCGAGCAGGCTGGCCACCGCCGGATCGATCCACACCACGACATAGGCGATCAGGAACGTCGTCGCGCTGACGAAGTGCAGCGCCTGGTTGATGATGCTGTGATGGTAATAGCGATGATCGTCCCACCGCTGTTCCTGCAACGCTTCCTTGAATCCGGGCATCGATAAAGCCTTTGAAGATAAGGGTTTTCAGGCGGTCGCGCCGAGCGCGGGCGTCGGGTGGTTGTCCTGTCCGGCAGCGGCCGCGCGCCGGAAGCACACCAGCGAGAAATGGCCGAGCGGGGGCAGTGGCCGGCGCTCGACCAGCTCCGCGTGCGGGTTGCGCGCCGCCCAGTCGCCATAGATCGACCAGGGGAAATCGGTACGCCAGCCCAGCCGACTGGTGATAGGCATCAGCGCGCGCTCGATCCTGGCGCGCATGCCGGCCTCCGCGCCCAGCCGGGTCGCGATCACGATCATGCCGCCGGGCCGCACCACGCGCAGGAATTCGCTCAGGGCACGGTCGGGATGCGGCACCGCCGACACCACGTACTGCGCGACCACCACGTCGAACGACGCATCGTCGAAATCCAGCGCCTCGGCATCGCCGATCGCGATCCGCTCGACATGGTTGAGCTTCAGCCGGCGCACCCGGTCGCGCGCCTTGTCGAGCATCTGGTCGGCGATATCGATGCCGGTGATCCGGCTCTCGGCGCGGTAATGCGGCAGCGAGATGCCGGTGCCGACCCCCACCTCGAGGATGCGGCCGCCGACCGTCTCCGCCGCGTCGATCGCCGCACGGCGACCCCGCTTGAAGACGGGGCCGAACACCAGGTCATAGATGGGCGCCCAGCGATCATAGGCGCTCGCCACGCCGACGCGGTTCAGTTCCTGAGCCAATCCGTGCATTTCCTTGTCCAGCGCCGTGCGGCTTGTCTGGCCAATTACGATGACGGGATTCGATGACAGCCCAATGGCGCGGGCGTGTCAGCAAGGTTTCAGTTTGATGAGAACGGCCGTCACACCCGCGCAATACTATTGTCGCGCGGGGGCGTTACTGCGCCGGCATCGCAAGGACGCAAGTCCGGTCCACTGGCGTGGGGGAAGTACGATGACGACGGCATTTGTATCCCGGACCGATCGAAAGAATACGCAACCGCCGGTAAAGTCGCTGGCGCGCAAGATCCCCGACTGGATCAACGACCCGCAAAGCTATCAGGCGGAAGGACCCAAAAAGTCCTACCGCACCGTCTTCATCTCCGACGTCCATCTGGGCACGCCCGGATGCAGCGCGACCCAGCTGGTCGACTTCCTCCATTCGTTCGAATGCGAGACGCTGTATCTGGTCGGCGACATCGTCGATGGCTGGCAGATCCGTCGCGGCTGGTACTGGCCGTCGAGCCATAACGACGTCATCCGATCGATCCTGAAGTTCGCCCGCCGCGGCACGCGCGTCATCTACATCCCCGGCAACCACGACGAGGCATTCCGCGACTATACCGGCCTTGAATTCGGCGGGGTCGAGATGGTCGAGGAGGATATCCACGAAACCGCCGATGGCCGCCGCCTGTTGGTGCTGCATGGCGACAAGTTCGACGGCGTGGTGCTCTATGCCAAATGGCTCGCCTTCCTCGGCGACCATGCCTACACCGCGCTGCTCAAGGCCAACAGCGTGTGGAACTTCGCCCGGCGCAAACTCGGCCTGCCCTATTGGTCGCTGTCGGCCTATGCCAAGCATCGCGTGAAGAACGCGGTGAACTTCATCGGCCGGTTCGAGGAAACGGTCGCCCATGCCGCTGCCGAACACGGCGTCGACGGCGTGGTCTGCGGCCATATCCACACCGCCGAGATCCGCCGGATCGGCGATATCATGTACTATAACGACGGCGACTGGGTGGAGAGCTGCACCGCGCTGGTCGAGGATCATGCGGGCGCCATGTCGCTGATCGACTGGCGGGCCGAGACCTGGGAAAAGGAACTGGCGAAGTCGTCGGGCAAGGCGCCCGTCCCCGGCCGGGTGGTCGCCACCGCGTGAGGATCGCCATCGTCAGCGACGCGTGGAGTCCGCAGGTCAACGGCGTCGTCCGCACGCTCCAGACCACGATCGGTCGCCTGCAACAGCGCGGGCATATCGTCGAGACCTATACCCCCGACGGCTTCGCCACCCGGCCATGCCCTGGCTATCCCGAAATCCGGCTCGCCTTTGGCTGCGGACCGGAACTGGGGCGGCGGATCGCGGCGTTCCGGCCCGATGCGATCCATATCGCCACCGAAGGACCGCTCGGCTGGGCGGCACGGCGCTGGTGCCGGCGGCATGGGCTCCGCTTCACCACCTCGTTCCACACCAATTTCGCCGACTATCTGGCGATGCGCACGCACCTGCCCGCCGGGCTGTTCTGGCCGTTCCTGCGCCGCTTCCATGCGGCGGCCAGCGGAGTGATGACCGCCACCGCCCGCGTCGCCGCGTCGCTGCGCGACCATGGCATCGCCCATACGAAGCGCTGGTCGCGCGGTGTCGACCTGTCGCTGTTCAAGCCCGATGGCGGCCAACTCGACGTCGCCACCCTGCCGCGCCCGATCCTGCTCCATGTCGGGCGGATCGCGGTCGAAAAGAATATCGAAGCGTTCCTGTCGCTCGACGTGCCCGGCACCAAGCTGCTGGTCGGCGACGGCCCGGCGCGCGCCGAGCTGGAGCGCCGCTATCCGCTCGCCCGGTTCGTCGGGTTGAAGCAGGGTGCGGCACTCGCCGCTGCCTATCGCGCCGCCGACGTGCTGGTCTTCCCCAGCCGCACCGACACGTTCGGGCTGGTGATGATCGAGGCGCTGGCCTGCGGCACCCCGGTCGCGGGCTATCCGGTACCCGGGCCGCTCGACATCATCGGGACGGACGGCCGGGGCGGCGGCTCCGCACGGATCGGCGCGGTCGACGACGATCTGGCGGCGGCCGTTACCCAGGCGCTGACCGCCGACCGCGACGCCTGCGCCCGTGCCGGCACCGCCTATTGCTGGTCGCATTGCACCGACCAGTTCGTCGGCAATCTGGTCGATGCGGGATTGGGGACGCAGCCGACGCTGGCGGCGGCATAGCTTCGTCACCCCGGACTTGATCCGGGGTCCCGCTTCTTCTTCTGCGCGGTAAAACGCGGGAGGCCGGGTCAAGCCCGGAGCGACGCGTTGTGGAGCGTCGCGGCGCGCTCCACGTGCTGACCCGCCCTACAGCGCCTTCCAAGCCACGATCGCGCGCAGCCCCAGCACCACCGCATCGTCCGCATCCTGCAAACCACCCGGCCGGCGGACATATTGCACGTCGGGCTGCAGCGTCAGGAACGGCAGCACCGCGTCGCTATAGGTCAGCTCGACCATCCCTTCCGATCCGGCCAGCGCCGGTTCGCCCGGCGGATTGGCCTGGCGATAGGGGGTGCTGAGGTCGGCGCTCGCCACGCCGATCGACAGCTGGCTGCCGGGCCGGTCGGGAACGATGCCCCGCCCGGTCACGCCGAGCTGGAACCCGCCGGCAAAGGGAGTCGTCCGCCCATCGGACCATCCGGCGCGGGCAAAGGCGCGCCAATGCCCTGGCTGGTCGGCCTGTCCGGCCAGATCGGTCTCGACCGAGGCATAGACGCCGTGCGACGCCGCCTCGCCCGGGCCGGTGGTGACGCCCGGCGGGATGATGCGCGGCTGGCGCCGGCTATAGGCCCAGCCGCCCAGCGTGAACGACAGCCGCCCCTGCCACCCGGCCTCCGCCACGAACAGCGTCGAACGCCGGCCGCCATCGTCGGTGGTGCCGCGCGGCGCACGGATCGCGACCGCCTGGACATAGTTCCGCTCGTCCCCGGCGCGCAGCCGGATGGCAAGGTCGGTGCGCGGAAAGATCGACGGGCCGTTGGGACCGGTCGCCGCCAGTTCGGACCCGATGCCGAATGCCGGCGCGATCAGGTGCGACGCGGCGTCGTTGGCGTAGAATTCGCTGTTCAGGTCGTATCTGCCGACCAGCACCGACAGCCGGTCATCGGCGAAACTCTGCTGGATCCATGCCTGGTACAGCAGCAGGTCGGCCCCGGCGACCTCGATATTGTTCACGCCCTGCAACGTGCCGGCGATGTCGTTGGGCCGCCCGCCCAGATTGTTGAGCAGGCTGGCAAAGGCGGTGCCGCCCCGCCAGCCGACCGCGCGGTCGAGGTCGAGCGAGGCGAGCAGGTCGAGATTGTCGAGATAGCGTGCCCCGCGCGCATCGCCCGCCGCCACCCCGACCACATCGCCTTTGTACACCAGGTCGATGGCCAGCGGCCCGGCCGCTTCGTCCTGCGCCCGTGCCGGCGTGACCAGCATCGCCATCGCCATCGCCGTCCCGATCGCCGCATTCCCCAACCAGTTCCGTCCCATGCAACGTCCCCCTGTCGATGCCTGCGATCGCGACGGCCGCCCCCATGGCGGGGGGCGGCGCGCCGGTCAGGTCAGGCTGCCTGTCCGAAAGCGTCGTCGTCGTCGTCCGGCCCGCCCTGCGTCAGGTCGAGCGCAAAGCCGCGCGCGCGGGCCTGCTGGTCGGCGACGGTGTTGATCCTCGTCTTGGGCGCCGCCGCCTTGGCCGGCTTGCGCACCGGGCGCCGCGTCGCTTCGTGGCGTTCGGCCTTGACCCGGAAGAAGGCGATGCTCGACTGCAGCTCCTCGGCCTGACCCGCCAGTTCCTCGGAGGTCGAGGTGATCTGTTCGGCTGCCGACGCGTTCTGCTGCGTCACCGTGTCGAGTTGTTGCAGCGCCTGGTTGATCTGCGATGCGCCGATATCCTGTTCGCGGCATGCGGCGCTGATCTCGGCGACCAGCTCGGCGGTCCGGCGAATGTCGGGGACCAGCTTGGTCAGCATGTCGCCGGCCTGCGCCGCCGCCTGCACCGTATCGCTCGACACCGAACTGATCTCGGCGGCTGCCGCCTGGCTGCGTTCGGCGAGCTTGCGGACTTCGGATGCGACGACCGCGAAGCCGCGGCCATGTTCGCCGGCACGCGCCGCCTCCACCGCTGCGTTCAGCGCCAGCAGATCGGTTTGACGCGCGATTTCCTGCACGATGCCGATCTTTTCGACGATGGTCCGCATCGCACCTACCGCGCGATCGACCGCGATGCCGCTCGTTTCGGCGTCCTTCGACGACTGGCGCGCGATCTTTTCGGTCTGGGCGGCATTGTCGGCATTCTGTTTGATGTTCGCCGCCATCTCTTCCATCGAAGCGGAGGCTTCCTCGGCAGAGGCGGCCTGTTCGGTCGCGCCCTGGCTGACCTGTTCCGACGAGGCGGAGAGCTGCTGGCTGCCGCCCGCGACATTGTCGGCAGCGGCGGTCGCGTCGCCCACGACATTGCGCAGCCGCTTGGTCATCGACACCAGCGCGTTGCCCAGCTGGTCCTTGTCCGACAGCGGCTGGTGATCGACGGTCAGGTCGCCCGCGGCGATGGTATCGGCCAGCGCGGCCGACTTGCGCAGACCGGCGAGCATCGACACCACCGCATGGCCCAGCTGGTCCTTGTCCGACAGCGGCTTCGCATCGACCGACAGGTCGCCCAGCGCGATGGTGTCGGCCAGTGCCGCCGACTGGCGCAGGCCGTCGACCATCTTGACCATCGCATGGCCCAGCCGGTCCTCGTTCGACAGCGGCTTGTGGTCGACCGACAGGTCGCCCAGCGCGATCGTATCGGCCAGTTCTGCCGACTTGCGCAGCGACGCGGTCATGCGGTTGACGGTGTCGACCAGGTCCTTGATCTCGTCATTGCTGGTGACGACGACCTCCTTGTCGAGGTCGCCGACCGCGACCGCGTCCAGCGCGACGCTGACCCGCTTCAGCCCCTGCGCAACGATCCGGCTGATCCACAGCGCGCCGGCGATGGCGATTGCGCAGGCGAGCAGCCCGGCAACGATCAGGATCAGGCGGGCCTGGCTATAGGCTGCGGCGGCCTCGGCCTTGGCCTCTTCCATGCGCGACGTGCTGCGTCCGATCAGGACGTCCAGCGTCTTGGCGATCGTCACCACCCGGTCGCGTGCATCGGTCAGGCTCAGGCGCGCGGCCTCGGCATTCCTGTTTTCCAGGCCCAGTTGGCGGATCCGGGCGTTGATCGCCTTATATTCGTTCCAGTTGTTCGCGACCGTCGCCCAATCGGCCTTCGACCGTTCGGTCGAATTGGCCATCGCATCGCTCAGCAGCGAATCGAGTTCGGTAACCCGGGTGGCCGCGCTGTTTGCGAATTCGCGATTCTGGGCGTCGTCATCGGTCAGTGCCATGTTCTTTTCGAACCGCACGATATCGAGCAACGCCACCTTGATATTGAGATTGCGAACCTGTCGCGTCGCCGGGCCTTCGATCACGTCGACCAGGCCGCTGTTCATCGCCGACATTCGCGAGACGCTGAGGATGATGATCGCCAGCATCATCAACAATACGACTCCGAATGTCGCGGATAGCTTGGTCTTTATCGTAACGCGTTTCATCGAATTCCCTAACATGTCTGGTTTCCGGTCACCCATTATTCCCCGGGTGTTGTCCGCCAGACTAAATCTCAAAAATTGAGATATTGTTTGCGGGCGTTTGATGCGTGGTCCCTTCGCCGTTGGCGTGACGCGCCGTCGCGAAGGGGAGGGCGATCCGCCGGCTTTGGTGAAAGACGCGGCGGATCGTCGGTTCGGGCGGTGCCGTCCGGTCAGGCGGCGTGTTCGAAGGTCACGTCGTCGCTATCCGGGCCGCCCTGGGTCAGGTCGAGCGCGAAGCCGCGCGCGCGGGCCTGCTGGTCGGCGACCGAGTTGGGCTTGGCTCGGGCGGCCGCCTTGGGCTTGGCGGCCACCGGCTTGCGTGCCGCCGGGCGCTTCGCCGCCTTGCCGCTGCCGTCGTCGACGCGGAAGAAGGAAATGCTCTGCTGTAGCTCCTCTGCCTGACCCGCCAGTTCCTCGGAGGTCGAGGTGATCTGTTCGGATGCCGACGCGTTCTGCTGCGTGACGGTGTCGAGCTGTTGCAGCGCCTGGTTGATCTGTGACGCGCCGATATCCTGTTCACGGCATGCGGCGCTGATCTCGGCGACCAGTTCGGCGGTCCGGCGGATGTCGGGGACCAGCTTGGTCAGCATCTCGCCTGCCTGTGCCGCGGCCTGCACCGTGTCGCCCGACACCGCGCTGATTTCGGCAGCGGCGGTCTGGCTGCGTTCGGCCAGCTTGCGGACTTCCGATGCGACGACCGCGAAGCCGCGACCATGTTCGCCGGCGCGCGCCGCCTCGACCGCCGCGTTCAGCGCCAGCAGGTCGGTCTGGCGGGCGATTTCCTGCACGATGCCGATCTTCTCGGCGATGACCCGCATCGCACCGACCGCACGGTCGACCGCGACGCCGCTCGCCTCGGCGTCCTTCGACGACTGGCGCGCGATCTTCTCGGTCTGGGCGGCATTGTCGGCGTTCTGCTTAATGTTGGCGGCCATCTCTTCCATCGAAGCGGATGCTTCCTCGGCAGCGGCAGCCTGTTCGGTCGCGCCCTGGCTGACCTGTTCCGACGAGGCGGAGAGCTGCTGGCTGCCCCCCGCGACACTGTCCGCCGCCAGCGAACTGTTGCCGACCACGCTGCGCAGCCGCTCGATCATCGAATTGGTCGTGTCGACCAAATCCTTGATCTCGTCGTTGCTCCGCACCGTGATCGTCTGGGTCAGATCACCACCGGCGACCTGGGTCAGCGCGCTGCCCAACTGCTTCAGGCCACGCGACACGATCAGGCTGACCCACACCGCGCTGCCGACCGCGATCAGGATTGCAGCAATGGCGACACCGACCAGCATCGTCCGCGCATCTTCATAGCTGGCGGCGGTCTTGGTCTTTGCCTCGGTCATCAAGCCATCGTTGATCGAAACGATTTCGTCGAGCGAGCCGTACATATTCTTGACGGCGTCGCGGGATTGAGAAAGCGACAGGAGCCCTGCATCGTCGCCCTTGCCTGCAAGAGCAAGGGTGCGGACGTTCTGATTGATCTGTTTGACTTTTTCCCATGCCACCGAGACTTCGGTCCAGCGCGGCTTCGCGGTCGCCGACGCGTTTTCCACCGCCTGTCGGATCAGGTCGCTGGTCGCCGCGATCTTGGATAGCGATTCCTGATCGAACTCGCGGACCTGTGCCGGATCCTTCGACAGGGCCATGTTCTTTTCGAGGCGAATGATTTCGTTCACCTCAACCTGTACGCGCAGCGACCGGGCCTGTCGCTTGGCCGGGCCGTCGATGACGTCGACGATATCCGTATTCATGTGCGACATCTGACTGACGCCGATCGCGACGATGGCAATCAGCATCGTCACGATGATGGCGAACGTCACTCCCAGCTTCGCCTTGATTGTCGACCGCATACTTCTCTCCCGACCTTATGCGAGAGCCGAAGTCCGCAAATTACGGAATTAGGCCTACTCGTATACGACACCACGTAGAGACCCGGCTTTAAGAAGACCTTGCCGGGATTTTAACTATTCCCGAAGGGATGTTAACCGCGGACCCGCAAGACGCCGATACTGGCCTCGATGTTATGCGTGTGTCGATGACGGCACTTTCCATAAAGCGGCGCGCCAGCAATGGTTTGATACGATCGCGCATCAAATTTGTCATGCTTGGCGGACGTCGTCGAGCCATTCGACCCGTTAACCAAAAAATTTGTGGCCCACTGTCCATGGCGTTGCCGCACGGCTGCCGCTACCGGTCGGGCCGAGGAACTAGGGGACAGGCGATGGCTGGTGGATTGGTTGCGCTGCTCGACGATATCGCGGCGATCGCGAAGCTGGCGGCGGCATCGCTCGACGATGTGAGCGCGGCGGCCGGACGCGCCGGGGCCAAGGCGGCGGGCGTGGTGATCGACGATGCTGCGGTCACCCCGCGCTATGTCGTCGGCCTGTCGCCTGCGCGCGAACTGCCGATCATCGGCAAGATCGCGCTGGGGTCGCTGCGCAACAAGCTGCTGATCCTGCTGCCCGCCGCGCTGATCCTCAAATTCTTCGCGCCCTGGGCGATCACCCCGATCCTGATGGCGGGCGGCGCGTTCCTGTGCTTCGAGGGGGCGGAAAAGGTCCTCGCCCCGCTGTTCGGCGGTCATCATGCCGAGGAAGCGGCGACCCCGACCGACCCGGCCGAGCTGGAGCGTACGCAGGTCAGCGGCGCGATCCGCACCGACATGATCCTGTCGGCGGAAATCATGATCATCGCGCTCAACGAACTGCCCGCGCTGTCGATCTGGATGCAGGGCATCGCGCTGGCGGTGGTCGGCATCGCGATCACCATCGGCGTGTACGGCGTCGTCGCGCTGATCGTGAAGATGGACGATATCGGGCTGGCGCTGGCCCGCCGGTCGAGCGCGCTGGCGCAGAGTGTCGGGCGCGGGCTGGTGAAGGCGATGCCGGTGGTGCTCAAGGCGCTGGCGCTGATCGGCACGGCGGCGATGCTGTGGGTCGGCGGGCAGATCATCCTGCACGGGCTGGAGGAGTTCGGCTTCGCCACGTTGCCGCACCTCGTCCACGACACCGCGCATCATGTGGCCGAGGCGGTGCCGGGGCTGGGCGGGGTGCTGGAATGGATCGTCAACGCGGCCGGCGCGGCGGTGTTCGGCGTCCTGATCGGCGGGGTCATCGCCGGCGTACTGCACGTCCTGCCGAAGAAGCATTGAGGGGCCACGTCCGCTCGGTTTTGTTACCCCCGTTCGGTTCGAGCAGTTTCGAGCTTGTCGAGAAGCGTCCGTCGAGAACCCTGTGTTCGGGGCAACCCCTTCTCGACTACGGTTCTCGACAGGCTCGAACCTGCGCTCGAAGCAAACGGGGTCGGGGGTCGGGGGTGGGGCGCGAAGGGAGCAGGGGAGGCAAAATCACCTTCCCCGTGCCAACCGCTCCTCGGTCGGCGTAAACGCCGACCCCGTCGCCGCCGCCACCGGCACATCGGTCGCGAAATAGGCGACGCCGGTCCCGCGCCGCAGATCGACCCACAGCCCCGAGCGCAGGCCATAGGCGTCACCGGCATGACCGATCCGCATCCGCCCGTCGCCGAACGGGTCGTCACGGCACCCCCGCACCGGCGTCGCAAGGAACGTCACCGCCAACCCATAGCGGCACATGAACCCCGCCTGTTTCGCTCCCGTCGTCGCATCGCTGCCGGTGTCGCCGTTGGTCCCGTCCCAGGTCCATTGCGGCGTGGTCAGCAGGGCAAAGGCGCGTGGGGACAACAATCGCCCGCGGTCCCCCTGGCCCCGGCGCAACAGCATCCGCCCGATCGCCGCCAGCCCCCGCGCCGAGATGCGCAGCCCCCCTTGCGGCGAGAACATCGCCCCGTTCACCCCCGCACGCCACCGCGACAGGTCGCACGAACCGTCGCGCGCCGGCTCGACCGGGCAGGCGGGCGGGCGGCCATGATGGTCGTCCTTGGTCGGCTTGCCCGCGCGATACTGCACCACCGCCCGCGCCGACACGCCCGGCGCGCAACTCGCCCAGTTATAGCAGGCCTCGATACCCAGCGGCGCGAACACCAGCCGCTGCATCGCCCGGTCGAACCGTTCGCCGGTCGCGCGTTCGATCACGCTCGCGACGATCGGGAAGTTCAGATTGGCATAGGCGAACCACGTACCCGGCGCATGGGCGGCGTCCCATGCTTTCGGATCCGCTAGCACCGGGGCCAGTTCGGCATCGAGCGGCAGGACATAATCGACCCCGTCGACGATCCCCGCCCGGTGCGACAGCAGCATCCGCAGCGTGATCGGCACGTCGGGAAAACGCGGATGCCGCAGCCGCCAGCCGAGCAGATCGGATACGTCCGCATCGAGATCGAGCCGCTTGGCATCGACCAGTCGCAACACCGCGATCGCCGTTACCAGCTTGGAAATGGACGCGACGCGGACCGGATCATCGGCGGTGACCGGACGGTTCGCGGCGATATCGGCCAGTCCACGCGTGACGACCGCCGTTTCGCCCTGTCGGTCGAACGCGACGCGCACTTCGGCAACGGGTTGCGCCGTGGCAGCGGCGAGCAAGGCGACGATCGGCATGACGCCTTCGTACCGCTTCGCCGCCGCCGCTGCCACTATGCCGGTCATGCACCATCGAGCATATCGACCATCGGCATCCGATAGTCAGACAAACGAATCCGCCGAACAGTCCGGCCTCTCTTCGGTAATCGCGTCCAGTTGTTGTTAGCGATAACGGCGCGATGATCCGAAGCTGTGCCGCTTTTTTTCGATTGCCAACACGCAATCAGCTGATATTTGTCAGAGTATTATAAAAACAGAAAATCGTTTGGGGGGGATATATGCGCGGCATAGCTACGATTCTGGCGTCGGTTTCGGCCTTGGCATTTCTGCCATCACCGGCATCGGCACAGGACACATCGGAAGTCCAGTCGTCGCCGGATGTCGCGTCGGTCACGTCCGAAGCCGAGGATGAAATCGTCGTCACCGGGGTCCGCGCCTCGATCGTCGGCGCGCTGAACGTCAAGCGCAACGCGACGCAGGTCGTCGACTCGATCGTGGCCGAGGATGTCGGCAAATTGCCCGACAACAATGCGATCGAAGCGTTGCAGCGGATCAGCGGCGTGCAGGTCACGAACCGCACCGGCGGCGAAGCGGCGGCGATCTCGATCCGCGGCCTGCCCGACGCGCTGACCACCATGAACGGGCGCAACATCTTTACCGCATCGGGTCAGGCCTTTGCGCTGGCCGATATTCCGGCGAACCTCGTCAAGCGGATCGACGTGTACAAGACGCGCGCCGCCGACCAGATCGAAACCGGCATTGCCGGACAGATCGACGTGTTCACCCGGCGTCCGTTCGATTTCAACGGCTTCGCCATCTCGGGCGTCGCGCGCGGCATCTACAACGAACAGGCCGACAGCTTTAACCCGAACGTATCGGGCCTGATCAGCAACCGCTGGGAAACCGGGATCGGCGACATCGGCGTGCTGGTCAGCGGCAGCTATGCGCGCACGAAGTTCCGCGACATGAGCGTGACGTCGGGCGCGATGGTGCCGTTTGTGACCGAAAACCCGCCGCCGGGCTTCACCCCGTTGCAGCGGGTCTTCCCCGAAAGCGGCGCCTGGGTGCCCGGGACCGAGCGCGGCCTGCCCTATGCCGCCGGATCGACCTTCCTGCTCGGTGGGCGGCAGGTGCCCTATTATCTGTCGCGCGACGCGGTGTTCAGCCCCGACGTCGCCGGCACGCGCGAGCGTCCGGCGGTCAACGCCGCGGTGCAATGGTCGCCGAACAACAGCTCGACCTACACCGCCGAAGTCTTCTGGAACCAGTTCAGCGCGACGACGCAGAACAGCCTGTTCTTCAGCTTCGTCGACTGGTGGGGGTCGCTTGGCGCCAACCCCAAATCGACGATCGAGCTGTATCCCGACACCAACATCATCAAGGCGCGCTCGGTCGGCGACGTCTATGGCTTCAACAGCGGCGACTATACCCGGTCGAAGACCAACAGCTTCGTCTATGCGCTGAACGGCGACTGGAAGGTCGGTGACAATGCGCGGATCACCGCCGACTTGTCGTACCAGAACAGCCAGTTCGACACGCAGTTCCTGGCGATGCGGATCGATCGCGTGGCCAAGCGGATCGATGTCGACTTCAACACCCGCAACGGCATTCCCGCCTATAATTTCGACAACAACGCGCTGCTGACCGACCCGACCCAGTGGAATGTCGGCGAATTCTACGACAACGCCAACCGGTCGAAGGGTGACGCCCTTACCCTGCATCTGGATGGTGAGAACCGCTGGGACGAAGGCTTCCTGCGCCGCGTGAAGGCCGGCATCCGCATCGACGATCGCAATGCGATGGATTCGGTGCGGGCGCAGGACGCGCCCGGGCTCGGTCGGCGGTTGTCGACGCTCGATCCGGGCCTGCAATTGCTCAACAAGGACTTTTTCGACGGGCGCGCCAGCGTGCCGACGTCGTGGCTGGTCCCCAACGGCACCTATATCTACGAAAATGTCGATGCGATCCGCCAGCTCTACAAGGGCAGCGTCGCACCGGGGTTCAAGCTGTCGAACGCGCTCAGCCTGACCGATGTGTTCGACATCAACGAGATCACGATGACCGCCTATGCGATGGCGGACGGGCAGTTCGACCTGTTCGGACGACCGTTCTTCGTCCAGGCGGGCGTGCGCTACACCGATGTCGACACCAATTTCGTCTTTACCGACCGCTATAACGGCCGGGTGACCAGCGCGTCGAACGGCACCAGCCGTTTCCTGCCGAGCGCCACGCTGCGCTACGAGATCACCGACGATTTCCGCATCCGCTTCAATTATGGTGAGACGCTGCGCCGTCCGGCGTTCGGCGATCTCAACCCCAATCCCAACCTGGTCGGCGACCTGACCAATGTCGGGCGCGGCAGCGGCAGCGCCGGCAATCCGAACCTGCGCCCGACCACCGCGCGCAACTACGACTTGTCGGCCGAATGGTATTTCGAACGCAACAGTGCGCTCTACGCCACCGCCTTCCGTCGCGAGATCGATGGGCTGGTCGTGCCGGTCACCTCGCTGCTGGTCATCCCCGGCACCGGGCTGAACACCAACCGCTTTGCCGTGACCCGTCCCGAAAACGCATCGAACGGCGTGCTGAAGGGCATCGAGCTGGGCCTGACCTATTTCCCGACCTATCTGCCCTGGGTGCTGGACGGCTTCGGCTTCCAGGGCAGCATGACGCTGCTCGATTCCAAGCAGAACATCCCCATCTCGGACCAGAACGGCAACATCGTCGCCGAAACCGAATCGGCATTCTTCGGCGTGTCCGACCTGTCGTACAATGCAACGCTCGCCTATGATAAGGGCGGTCTGGGCGCCCGCCTGTCCTATGTCTGGCGCAAGGCGTTCCTCGGCAATAACGAGGCGCGGCTGTTCGCCAACCCGATCGGCGTATGGCGGCGGCCCGAAAGCAGCCTCGATTTCCAGCTGACCTATGACGTCACCAAGCGGCTGGGCCTGACGCTGGATGCGGTCAACCTGACCAGCCAGACGCAGCAGAACTATTACAAGTTCGAGGATGCCGGGAACCAGAACCAGTTCAATCTCGGCACCACGCTGTTGTCGCGGACCTTCGCGGTCGGCCTGCGCTACGCGTTCGACTGACCGGGCGGGCGGGGCCAGCGCCCCGCCGCCCTTCGCGATCCCATTCTATTCTGACGGAGTGACCCACCCATGATCCGGTCCACCCTTCCGCTCGCCGCCCTCGTCCTTCTCGCCGGCTGCAACGGTATTTCCGGCAGCGATGCCAGCGGCAATATCAAGGCGCCCGCCGCGCCGGCCCCGACGCCCACGCCTACACCGACTCCCACGGCCAGCCCGACGCCGGTCGGGCTGGCGCTGACCGGCGATACCATGCCTGTACACGACCCTGCGATCATCAAGGACGGCAACACCTATTACCTGTTCGCGACCGGTTCGGTCAGCGATCGCGAAGGGCTGCTGGCGACGCGCACCTCGACCGACCTGAAGGGGTGGACGTGGCGCGGGCCGGCCTACACGGCGTTGCCCGCCTGGGCGACGACGGCGGTGCCGGGCACCAGCGGCATCTGGGCGCCCGATATCGTCAAGCGCGGTGGCGAGTTCCGCCTCTATTATTCGGTCTCGACCTTCGGCAGCAACCGCTCGGCGATCGGCCTGACCACCACCAATGCGTTGAACACCAACACCCCCTCGACAGGCTGGACCGACAAGGGCCCGGTCATCCAGTCGAGCACGTCCGACAATTTCAACGCGATCGATCCGGCGGTGTTCACCGATGCCGATGGCCGCGAATGGATGGCCTTCGGCAGCTTCTGGAGTGGCATCAAGATGGTGCGGCTCGATCCCGCTACCGGCCTGCGCCTCGCCAGCGACCAGACGGTCTACGCACTGGCCAGCCGTCCGTCGCCCGGCGCGATCGAGGCGCCGTTCGTGGTGCGGCACGGCGACTATTATTATCTGTTCGCGTCGTTCGACAGCTGCTGCAAGGGCGCGGACAGCACCTACAACACCGTCGTCGGCCGGTCGAAGACGCCAACCGGTCCGTATCTCGACAAGAGCGGCAAATCGATGCTCGACGGCGGCGGCACGCTGGTGCTGGCATCGGGGCAGGGGACCAATGCCCGCTATGTCGGGCGCGGCCATGTCGCCGTGTTGCAGGAATCAACCGGTGATCACATCGTCTATCACGCCTATGACCGCGAACGGAACGGCGCGCCGACGCTGCAGATCCAGAAGCTGGTCTGGGATGCCGATGGCTGGCCGGTGGCGCAGTAACATGGCCCGGTTCGTCGCGCCGCTCGCCGCGCTGCTGCTGGCCGGTGGCTCGATGGCCCAGGCCCCGGCGCCTGACGGTGACATCCGCCCGGTCCATGATCCGGTCCTGATCCGGCAGGGCGGCACCTGGCACGTCTTTTCGACCGGGATCGGCAAGGACGGGCAGGGGCTGATCGCGGCGCGCACCTCGCCCGACCTCGTCCACTGGCGCGCCGGCACGCCGCCCTTCGCCACGCTGCCCGACTGGGCGGTGCTGGCGATACCGGGGGCGAAGAACATGTGGGCGCCCGACATATCCTTCGTGAACGGGCGCTACCGGCTCTATTATTCGGTTTCGACCTTCGGGTCGAACCGCTCGGCGATCGGGCTTGCCACCAATATGACGCTCGACCCCGCCGCGCCCGGCTATGGCTGGCGGGACGAGGGGGTGGTGCTGCAGTCGATGCCCACCGACGACTACAATGCGATCGACCCGGCGTTCATCGCCGATGGCCAGGGGCGGCACTGGCTGTCCTTCGGCAGCTTCTGGAGCGGGTTGAAGCTGGTCGAGCTGGACCGCGCCACCGGCAAGCCACTGAACCCGCGCGCCAGACCTTTGACGCTCGCCAGCCGCCCGGTGCCGGCCGGCGCACCGTCGATCATCGAGGCGCCCTATATCTTTGCCCGTGGCGGCTATTACTGGCTGATCGCCAGCTACGACTATTGCTGCAAAGGCGTGAACAGCACCTATTACACCGTGATCGGCCGATCGAAGTCGATCACCGGCCCCTATCTGGGCAAGGACGGCAGCTCGATGCTGGCCGGTGGCGGCACGATCCTGCTGCGCGCCGACCTGCAGGAACAGAGACGGTTCCGCGGGCCGGGACACGCCGGCCATTATCGTGGGACCGATGGCGTCGACCGCCTCGTCCATCACGCCTACGACAAGGACAATGACGGTGCGCCGACCCTGCGTGTCGCGACCCTCGAATGGGGCCGCGATGGCTGGCCGACCGCGCAATGAAGGAGAAGATGCCCGTGACCGATCCGCTATCGCGCCGCCTGTTCCTGAGCGGGGCGGCCGTTACTGCCGCCGCCGCAACGCTGCCTGCCTTCGCGCAGCGCCGCCGCCCGAACGGCATCGTCAACCCGCTGGTCAAGAACCGCGCCGATGCGCAGGTTTTTCGCCACACCGATGGCTGGTATTACCTGACCGGGTCGGTACCGGAATATGACCGGCTGGTGTTGCGGCGCGCGCGGACCATCGGCGGCCTGACCAACGCGTCGGAAAAGGTGCTGTGGCGGCATGAGGCGAAGGGGCCGATGTCCGGCTTCCTGTGGGCGCCCGAGCTGCACTGGATCGACGGCAAGTGGATCATGTATTTCGCCGCCGGCCCCAGCGGCGGCGGCGAGGATGTGTTCCGCATCCGCACCTATGCCGTGGTGTGCGATGGCCCCGATCCGATGATGGGCAACTGGACCGTGCTGGGCCAGCTCCAGACGCCATGGGACAGCTTCAACCTTGATTCGACCAGCTTCGTCCATCGCGGCACCCGCTATCTGGCGTGGGCGCAGCGCGAGCCGGGAATCGACACCAATTCGAACCTGTACCTCGCACCGCTGGCGACGCCGCTGACGCTGGCCGCGAAGCCTGCGCGGCTGACCGTGCCGACGCTTCCATGGGAAATCCGGGGCTACAAGGTTGCCGAGGCGCCGGCGCTGCTGGCGCGTAACGGGCGGCTGTTCATGACCTATTCGGCCAGCGCCACCGATGCGCGCTATTGTCTGGGGATGCTGACTGCGCGCGACGATGCCGATATCATGGACCCGACGGCGTGGACCAAATCGCCGGTACCGGTGATGAAGACCGATCCGGCCCGCAGGATTTTCGGTCCCGGCCACAACAGCTTCACCGTCGACGAACGCGGCCGCGACATGATCGTGTTCCACGCGCGCGACTATGAAAAGATCACCGGCGACCCGCTATTCGATCCCAACCGCCATACGCGGGTCCAACCGGTCCGCTACGATGCCGACGGCGTCCCACAATTCGACCCGCCCGTCGCCAACGGTCCGCTGCGGGTTTGATCGAGCGGTCGCATCTGACGGGCGGGGGCGTCCGTCGGATGCGACTGGCTGACCGGCATGTCGCTGCCTGCGGTTGCCCTAGCGGGTTCGGCCTAAGACCTTGTCGAATGGCGGAGCGGGAGGGATTCGAACCCTCGATACGGTTTTGCCGTATACTCACTTTCCAGGCGAGCGCCTTCGACCACTCGGCCACCGCTCCGCATTGCCGGAAGGTGGGTTCCCTAGGGCGCGGCGCGATTTCTGGCAAGCGGCAGTTGCAGGACAGACGATATGCGTGCCAGCATGGCGCATGCACATCGTCTCGCTGATCGCCGCCCTGCTCCAGTCCACTGCATCTGCCGCGGCGCCGCCTGCGCCGGCCGATCCGGTCGAGGCCGACTGGCGGGCGATTCCCGATGACGAACTGATGGTAATGACGCTTGCCGGCAACCGACGGGTCGTGATCCGGCTGGCGCCGCGCTACGCGCCGGTCCATGTCGACAATCTGCGCAAGCTGGCGCGGGCGCATTGGTGGGACGGGACGTCGGTGTACCGCGTGCAGGACAATTACGTCACGCAATGGGGCGACGTGACCGAGAAGAAGCCGCTGCCCGCCGGTGTCGTCGCCAATCCGCCCGCCGAATATGTCGGCAGCCGCTATGATGCGGTGACGCGGATGACGCGGCCGGACCCCTATGCGGCGAAGAGCGGGCATAGCGCGGATGGCTGGCCGGTGGCGAGCGATGGCAAGGCGGCGTGGCTGACGCATTGCTATGCGATGGTCGGGGTCGGGCGGGACATGGCGCCCAGCACCGGTAGCGGGGCGGAGCTGTACACCGTGATCGGCCACGCGCCGCGGCATCTCGACCGCAATATCGCGTTGGTTGGGCGGGTGATCGAGGGGATGGAGTTTCTGTCCTCGTTGCCGCGCGGGACCGGCAATATGGGCTTCTATGCGCCGGATCAGGTGCCGACCCCGATCCTGTCGGTGCGGCTGGCCAGCGACATGCCGGCTGCGCAGCGCCCGCATTATCAGTTTCGCGCGGCCGACAATGCGCGGTTCGCCGCATGGCTGCGCGGGCGGGAGAATCGCGAGCCGCCGTTCTTCACGGTGCCGGCGGGCGGGGCCGATGTGTGCAATGCGATGCCGCCGGTCCGCAAGGCGCCGGTCCGGTAGAAATCAGACGCGCGAGGCGAGCAGCGCGGCGCTGAAGCCGAGGAAGATGCCGCCAGTCGCGCGGTCGAACCAGCGGCGGACGCGCGGGCGGGTCAGGTGGCGGGCGATCGATCGGCCGCCCAGCGCATAGGCGGCGTACCACAGGCATTCGACCAGCGCGAAGGTCGCGACGAGGATCGCGAACTGCGGTGCCTGTGGCCGGGCTTGGTCGACGAACTGCGGCAGGAAGGCGGTGGCGAACAGCAGCAGCTTGGGATTGCTGATCCCGACCAGAAAGCCGCCGCGGAACAGTCGCGCGGGCGGCAGCGCCGGCAACGGCGCATCGGCCGATGCGGCGCGTGTGGTCAGCGCGCGAAAACCGAGCCATGCGAGATAGGCTGCCCCCGCATAGCGCAGCACGTCGAACAGGCCGGGTACGGCGGTCAGCAGCGCGGTCAGCCCCGCCGCGGATGCCGCCAGCACCCCGACCAGAGCCGTCAGGCACCCGGCCATCGCCGGCAAGCTGCCGCGCCAGCCCAGCGCCACGCTGCGGGAGAGGACATGGAGCATGTTCGGGCCGGGCGTGCCGCACAGCACGATCACGGCGGCCACGAACAGCAGCCAGTTATGCAGGGGCATCAGATCAGCGACGAACCCAGTCGGCGACGGCGGTGGCGACGGTGTTCGCGGCCTGATTGATCGCAGGGCCGGCGTTGTTCGCGTCGATCACGGTTACCGGCACGCGCGCTTCGAAGCGGCGCTTTTCGAAGGTCGTCGCGTTCACGCGCTGGAGCGTCGCGTCATAGACGACGACCGCTTCGTTGCGGGTTGCGTCGATGCCGAATTGTCGCAGTTCGCCCGACAGCTGCGCGCCGGGATCGGTGAAGCCCTGCCGCGGGCTGAGCACGACCATGTTCGCGCGCGAGGTCAGCGTGTCCGACAGCAGCCGCGCGAACAGGCGCGCGGGCGGTTCGACCCATTGCGCTTCCTTCACATAGGCGATGGTCGTCGGGCTGGACTGGACCGGCACGCGGGTCACCGCCAATTCCTGCGGGACGACCGGCACCTGCACGGTGATCGAGCGCGCAGCGGCCGAGTTCTGCGTCTGCCCGGCGGCGACCGGCGCGGCCGGGGTCAGCGTCAGCAGTGCGGGCGGCGGTTCCGCCCCGAAGCGGATGCACGCCGCGAGCGGCAGGAGCAGCAGAACCGAGAGCATCTTCATGGCGGGCCTCATCCTCGTCTTCCGCGTCACTTCTTTTTCGGGTCGTAGTCGGGCAGCTTCGAGCGACCGACCAGCGCCGTGGCGCCGCCCTGATCGACCTTTTCCGCGACCGAGGCGAGCGCACCGGTCATCGCGCGCAGGTCGCCGACCAGCTGGTTCACCTGCGGGATCGTCTGCTTGCTGAACGCCTGCAGCCCCGGCTTCGCATCGCCGATCGCTTCGTTGAGCGTATCGGCGCTCTTCTGTGCGCTGGCGATGGTGCGATTAAGCTGCTGGATCGTGGGCTGGATGTCGTTGGCCAGCACGCCGTTGGTGGTCGCGGCCAGTTCGCCGATCTGTTGCGAGGCGACCCCGGCACGCTGGATGGCGATGCGGGTTTCGGCCAGCGTCGCGGCGATTTCGGGACCGCGATCGGCGAGCGCATCGGTCAGCCGGTTGGTGCTGTCGAGGATCGCGGCGATCGAGTTCTGGTTGCGGTCCGACAGCACGTCGGCCAGCCGTTCGGTCAGCGTCGTGACGCGTTCGAGCAGCTGCGGCGCGGAGCTGAGCAGCGCAGCGACGCCGCCGGCCTTGGGCGGAATGACCGGCACGCCCATCGGGCATTGCTGTTCGGGATTGGTTTCGGGGCAGGCGATCGGCGGGGCGCCCCGGACCGCGCCGTCGAGCGTAATGGTCGACACGCCGGTGAAGCTGCCGACGATGGTCGCGGTCGTGCCGAGCAGGACTGGGGTTTCGTCCTTGACCTTCAGCCGGACGCGCACGAATTGCGGATCCTTCGGCCACAGCGCGATATCTTCGACCTGACCGACCGGCACGCCCGAGAAGGAGACCGGCGAGCCCTTCGCGAGGCCGTCGACGGCCTGTTTGAAGAAGACGTCATATTCCTTTTCACGGCCGCCGCCGATGCGGGCGAGCCACACGGTGAACAGCGCCAGCATGACCAGCAGGATCAGCACCACCGCGCCGACAAGGACATGGTTCGACCGGGTTTCCATCAGCGCCTCTGGGCTTGCGGCGAGGCCGGTTCGGTTCCGGCATCGCGATTGTGGTCATGCGCCTTTGCAATGCGATCCTGTGCATCGGTGGCGGCACGGCCACGGGGTCCATTGAAATATTCCTGAATCCACGGGTGATCCAGCGCGAGCAATTCGTCGATCGTGCCGACGGCGATGACCTTTCTGTCCGCCAGCACCGCCACCCGGTCGCAGATGGCGTGCAGCGTGTCGAGGTCGTGGGTGATGAGGAAGACGGTAAGCCCCAACGTCTTCTGCAGCGAGGCGGTCAGTTCGTCGAACGCCGCCGCGCCGATCGGGTCCAATCCCGCGGTCGGTTCGTCGAGGAACAGCAGCTGCGGATCGAGCGCCAGCGCACGGGCGAGGCCGGCGCGCTTCTTCATCCCGCCCGACAGTTCGGACGGATATTTCGGGCCGGCATTGGCGGGCAGGCCGGTCATGACGACCTTGTACCCGGCGATCTCCTCCAGCAGCGCAGGCTTGAGCTTCGGGTAGAATTCCTTGAGCGGGACCTGCACGTTTTCCGCGACGGTCAGCGTGGAGAACAGCGCACCGCCCTGGAACAGCACGCCCCATTTCTTGCGGATCTCGGTCGCTTCGGTCTCTTCGCGGCCGATAGTGTTTTCGCCGAACACCTCGATCGTGCCGGCGGCAGGCGTTTGCAGCCCGATGATCGAGCGCATCAGCACCGACTTGCCGGTGCCCGACCCGCCGACGACGCCCAGGATTTCGCCCCGCCGCACGTCGAGGTCGAGATTTTCGTGAATGACCTGTTCGCCGAACTGGTTCTTGAGGCCGCGCACGCGGATGATGGCGTCGGTGTCGTCGCTCATATCCAGCCGATCCATGCGAAGAAGATGGCGAAGAAGGCGTCGAGCACGATCACGAGGAAAATCGCCTGCACCACCGCCGCGGTCGTGCGGTTGCCGACCTGTTCGGCGTCGCTTTCGACCTGCATCCCGTGGAAACAGCCCGAAATGCCGATGATCGCGCCGAATACCGGTGCCTTGATCAGGCCGATATAGAGGTCGGTGATGGGCACCACTTCGCGAATGCGGGTGACGAAGGTGATCGGCGGGATGCCAAGCTGCGCCCAGCTGAGCAGCCCGCCGCCGATGATCGCGATGATCGATGCGTAGAAGCCCAAGAGCAGCATCATCACGATCGCGGCGATGACGCGCGGCAGGACCAGCGCCTCCATCGGCGACACGCCGATGGTACGCATTGCGTCGATTTCCTCGGTCAGCTTCATCGTGCCGAGCTGCGCAGCGAAGGCCGATCCGGAGCGCCCGGCGACCATGATCGCGGTCATCAGCACGCCCAGTTCGCGGAAGGTCAGGCGCCCGATCAGGTTGATCGTGAACACCTCAGCGCCGAACTGGCGCAGCTGTACCGCGCCCTGCTGCGCGATGACCATGCCGATCAGGAAGCTCATCAGTCCGATGATGCCCAGCGCCGAGACGCCGACGACCTCGAAGCGCTGCACCGTCGCGTTGAAGCGGAAGCGGCGCGGATGGCGCAGCACGTTCAGGAAGGCGAGGACGGTCGCACCCATGAAGCCGAGCAGGCCGAGCAGCTGGCGGGCGCTGCCTGTGACCGCATCGCCGATCTCCTCCAGCGCGCGCAGGGGCGGGCTGAGCGCCTTGTCCTTGCGCACGACGGGATCGTCGGCGGCGGCCACCTGGTCGAAGAGATGCTGGCTGTCGGCGTTCAGCCCGTCGATCGTGACGTTGCGGTCGCGGGCGAAGCGGTGGATGACCCATGCGCCGACCGTATCGATGCGGTCGACCCCCGACAGGTCGATGCGGTCGACCTTGCCGTCATAGCCGCTCAGCCGGTCGGGCAGGTCGCCGACCGTGCTGAGCGACAGGTTGCCGGTGAACCGCAGCACGTCACCGCCATCGGTCCGGTCGTGCGAAAAATCGGCGGAAGCGCTCATCAATGGCATCCATCGGCGATTTGCGACGTCGCGGCAAGGTGGTACGCGCAAGCGCCATGGGCCACCGCGACCTCGCCATCTATGACATGGACAAGACCATCACCCGCGTCGCGACATGGACGCCGTTCCTGCGCCACGCGCTCAAGGAACGGGGGCGCGGCGCGCTGTGGCTGCTGCCCATCGCGGGCATCGCGGTCGCGGGCTATGCGCTGAAATTCTACGGTCGCGACCGGTTGAAGGAGATGACCCACCGCCTCGTGCTCGGCCGGGCGGTGCCCGATGCCCGGCTGATCGAAACGGCGCGCGCCTTTGCGCGAGCGACGGTCGCCACCGGTCTGCTCAACGGGGCGAAGGCACGGATCGAGGCGGACCGGGCGGAGGGGCGGATGCTGGTGCTCGCCACCGCATCCTACCGCTTCTACGCGCAGGAGATCGCACAGCTGCTGGGGTTCGACGCGGTGATCGCCACCGATTGCGCGCGGGGCGATACCGGCGACGTGCTGGCGCGGATCGACGGCGAGAATTGCTATGGCGCGGCCAAGCTGCGCGCGATCGAGGCGTGGGCGCAAGGGCAGGGCATCGCGCGCGGCGATGTCGCGGTACGCTTCTACAGCGACCATGTGTCCGACGCGCCGGTGTTCGAATGGGCGGACGAGCCGTTCCCGGTCAACGCCCATGCGCCGCTGAAAGCACTGGCACGCAGGCGCGGCTGGCCCGTGCTCGACTGGCGCAAGTGATGCGGCGGGGCGGGGCGGAGGAATGGCGCGGGTCGTCCTGAACGAAGGTCTGACCGCTTAAACGTTACGCGCGGCGAACGGTTCAATGTGCGGTTGCGGACTCTTTTGGGGGACCGGTCCCAGTCGCTCTATGTCACCCATATTCGTCACTCCCGCGAAGGCGGGAGTCCATAGACGCTGACGTCCCGATGTAGACGAACCGTCGGCGCATATGGATTCCCGCCTGCGCGGGAATGACGAAAAGATCTATGGCAATGGCTTACCGCTTCGCGCCCAGCCGCTTGGCGTTCGCCGTCGCCTTGGCATGGATCGGGGTCAGCGCGCGGCCGCCCGCGCCGATCATCCCGGCCGCCAGCCGCATCGCGCGGTCGTTGCTTGCCGCCACGCGCTTGGCCGAGGGCATGCGGCCGGCGGTGCCGAGCAACCACGCGTCCTGCATCGCCTGAAACCACAGGCCCTGCATCGCCGACATGTCGGCCGCCAGCGAGTCACCGGCCTTGGCGAAGGCGGTCGCCTTTTCGGTGACCATGCCGGTCAGTTCGACATGATCGGCGGTCCACGGATTGCGCATCCCGGCGTCGATCATCGGCATCCGCCGATCGATGACCACGGCGGAGGCGGCAAGCGTTTCCCAGAATTGCAGCCCGGTGCGCGCGGCATCGGTCCAGATCTGCCACCAGGCAGTCATCGGCGTCGGCATCGGTCAATTCCCTCGAACGGTCCGCCGCGAGCATGTGCAGCGTGAGCGATGTACGCGATGGCAAGGCTTTAGGCCACCCGCGACATCGTGCCTTGACCCGCATCCTGCCGCATTGCAGCAAGTGTCCCCATGACGACTCTGCCCCCCATCACGAACAATCCCGACATCCGCTTCCTCGGCCGGCTGCTGGGCGATGTCATCCGTACCTATGGCGGGGAGGCGCTGTTCAAGCGGATCGAGCATATCCGCTCCACCTCCGTCGACCGGCATCGCGGCGTGGCCGGGGCGGATACGATCGACCTGGGGCTGGACAGCCTCAGCCTCGACGACACCATCGCGTTCGTGCGCGGGTTCATGATGTTCTCGATGCTCGCCAATCTGGCCGAGGACCGGCAGGGCATCGCCGCCGAGCCGGGGGCGGATGTCGCCACCGCCATCGAGAAACTGAAGGCCGAGGGGATCGGCGCGGATGCGGTGCGGGCCTTGCTCGACCACGCCCTGATTGCGCCGGTGCTGACCGCGCACCCGACCGAGGTGCGGCGCAAGTCGATGATCGACCACAAGAACCGCATCGCCGACCTGATGGAACTGAAGGACCAGGGTCGCGACGAGACGCCGGAAGGCGACCGGGTGGACGAGGCGATCCTGCGCCAGATCGCGCTGCTGTGGCAGACCCGCGTGCTGCGGCGTGAGCGGCTGTACGTCGCCGACGAGGTGGAGACGGCGCTCAGCTATCTGCGCGACATCTTCCTGCCGACGCTCCCGGCGCTCTATGCCCGGTGGGAGCGGGTGCTGGGCGAGCGGCCGCCATCGTTCCTGAAGCCCGGCAGCTGGATCGGCGGCGATCGCGACGGCAACCCGTTCGTCGATGCCGCGGCGATGCGCCTGGCGCTGGCCAAGGCGGCGGAGGCGGTGCTCGGCTATTATCTGGACCAGCTCCACAGCCTGGGCGCCGAGCTGTCGATCTCGACCGAACATGTCGCCGTGGACGAGGCGATCGCGGCGCTGGCCGACAAGAGCGGCGACAATGCCGCATCCCGTGCCGACGAGCCGTTCCGTCGGGCGATCAGCGGTATCTATGCCCGGCTGGCGGCCACGCACCAGAAGCTGACCGGCAAGGCGGCGCCGCGTCCGGGCAACCTGACCGGCGAGCCCTATGCCGATCCGGCGGCGTTCCGCGCCGACCTCGCCACGCTGGCGCGCGGGCTGGTGCAGCAGGGCAATGGGCCGTTGTCGACCGGCGGGGCGCTCGGCCGGCTGATCCGTGCAGTCGAGACGTTCGGCTTCCACCTCGCCACGCTCGACATGCGCCAGAACAGCGTGATCCATGAGAGCGTCGTCGCCGAACTGCTGAAGGTCGCGGGCGTCGAGGACGATTATGTCGCGCTGGACGAGGAGGCGCGGGTGGCGCTGCTGCGGCGCGAGCTGGAAAGCCCGCGCCCGCTCGTCAGCCCCTATGCCGACTATTCGGAGCAGACCGCCTCCGAACTGGCGATCCTGCGCGAGGCGGCGGCGGCGCATGCCCGCTACGGCCGCGAGTGCATCCGCCACTACATCGTGTCGATGGCGCAGTCGGTGTCGGACCTGCTGGAGGTTCATCTGCTGCTGAAGGAATCGGGCCTGTACGTGCCGGGCGGGGAGCCGCAGGCGCATATCATGGCGATCCCGCTGTTCGAGACGGTCGCCGATCTGGAAGCCGCGCCCGACATCATGACCAAGTGGCTGGCGCTGCCCGAGGTCGCCGCCATCGCCCGCAAGCGGGGTCATCAGGAAGTGATGATCGGCTATTCCGATTCGAACAAGGATGGCGGTTACCTGACCTCGACGTGGCAGCTGTCGAAGGGGTCCACCGCGCTGGCGCCGGTGTTCGAGGAGGCGGGCATCGGCATGCAGCTGTTCCACGGGCGCGGCGGCGCGGTGGGGCGCGGCGGCGGGTCGTCTTTCGCCGCGATCCGGGCGCAGCCGCATGACACGGTGCAGGGCCGCATCCGCATCACCGAACAGGGCGAGGTGATCGCCGCCAAGTACGGCACGCGCGACAGTGCGGTGACGAATCTGGAGGCGATGACCTCGGCGACATTGCTCGCCAGCCTCGAACCCGAAATGCTGTCGCCCGCAGATGCAGCGCGCTTTGCGGCGGCAATGGACACGCTGTCGGATACCGCGTTCAAGACCTATCGCGGCCTCGTCTATGGCACCGAGGGGTTCACCACCTTCTTCCGCCAGGCGACTCCGATCGCCGAGATCGCCGGCCTGAAGATCGGATCGCGCCCGGCGAGCCGGAAGAAGTCGGACGCGATCGAGGATCTGCGTGCGATCCCGTGGGTGTTCAGCTGGGCACAGGCGCGGATCATGCTGCCGGGCTGGTACGGGGTCGGCGCGGCGCTGACCGGGTTCGAGGACAAGGGGTTGTTGCGCGAGATGGCGACCGCATGGCCGCTGTTCGCCGCGACGCTGGCCAATATGGAGATGGTGCTCGCCAAGTCCGACATGGACGTCGCCGCGCGCTATGCGGGTCTTGTCGAGGACAAGGCGCTGTCGGATGCGATCTTCGGCCGGATCCAGGGCGGCTGGCAGGCGACGCATGACGGGCTGTTGTCGGTCACGCGCCAGACCCGGCTGCTGGAGAAGAGTCCGGCGCTCGAGGCATCGATCCGGTTGCGCACGCCCTATATCGAGCCGCTGAACCTGTTGCAGATCGAGCTGCTGAAACGGCACCGCGCGGGCGAGGCGGATGCGCGGATCGGCGAGGGCATCCTGCTGTCGATCAACGCGATCGCGACGGCGCTGCGCAACAGCGGGTGAGCGGCAAAGTTCACTAAGTTCACACTCGCGCGCAGTTTGCTTACATGACCGGTGTGGAGCTTTTTGCGGCCAAAGTTCACTAAGTTCACACTAGTGGCGTTTTTGTGCGTCGTTGCATTTCTCGTCACCCCGGACCTGATCCGGGGTCCCGCTTCTTGTCCGACGTGAGAAGAAGGAGCGGGACCCCGGGTCAAGCCCGGGGTGACGTGTGGGGTGGGCTTGGGGAAGCGAAAGTTGACGGCTGGCGCTGGCGTTGCGCGCCGGGGTTGCTGGTCGTTCGACGATGGCAAAGAACCGCCGGAGCGTGGCAGGGCTTGGGGTTGTAGGAAAGCGGATGGGCGTTCGAGGCGCTTCGTCGCTGGTCTGCCGCGACGCCAAGGAAGAAGAAGGTTGGTTCACGCGGAGGCGCGGAGGCGCGGAGGGGTTGCGCTCTTGGTGATCGTTTTGCGAACGGGAGACCGCATTTCCCGTGGCAACCGTGGACGGAGGCCGCTGTCGCGGGTGACGTTGCGCAGGTCGCAACCCCTGCGCGCCTCCGCGCCTCCGCGTGAACCCATTCTTTCTCTTTCGAAGCGATGCGTTTCCCAACCGGGAGACCCCAGCCTTCGCTGGGGTGACGTTGATGGAAGTGCCCTATTCGAACTCCACCGCGATATTGTCGATCAGCCGCGTCGAACCCAGCCGCGCGGCGGCCAGCAACCGCGCGGGTTTGCCGCGCACCGGGTCGCGCAGCGTGTCGGCGTGGACCAGGGTGACGTAATCGGGTTCGAATCCGGCGCGGGTGAGCGTCGCGATCGCGGCGGACAGGGCGGTGGCGACGTCGTCGCCGCGCTCGATCGCGCGCTTCGCCTCGCCCATCGCGCGCGGCAGGGTGACGGCGCGGGCGCGTTCGGCCTCGTCGAGATAGATGTTGCGCGACGACAGAGCGAGGCCGTCATCCTCGCGCTGGGTCGGTACGCCGACGATTTCGACGCCCAGGTCGAGGTCGGCGGTCATCCGGCGGACGACGGCGAGCTGCTGGAAATCCTTTTCGCCGAACAGCGCGACGGCCGGGCGGACCTGCCCGAACAGTTTGGCGACCACGGTCGCGACGCCATCGAAATGGCCGGGGCGGTGCGCGCCGTCCAGCACCTCGCTGACGCCCGCCACGCTGACGTTCGTCGCGAAGCCCGACGGGTACATTTCCTCGACCTCGGGTGCCCACAGGATGTCGACGCCGGCGTCGGACAGCATCTGCGCATCGGTCGCCTCGCGCCGGGGATAGCGGGCAAGGTCTTCGTTCGGGCCGAACTGTTTCGGGTTCACGAAGATCGAGACGACCACGCGCGGGGCGAGGCGGCGGGCGGCATCGACCAGCGCCATGTGGCCGGCATGGAGCGCGCCCATGGTCGGCACCAGTGCCACGGCCTCGCCAGCCTCGGCAAACGAGCCAAGCGCTTCGCGAAGCGACTCCAGTCGACGGATAATTTGCACGGCCGATGGCCCTTCGATATGGACGGGGGAGGCGGCTTCTATGGGGCAAGCCGCTGCGGATCAACAAGCTTGGGTTAGTGCGCTTTGGACGAAGCTTCGGATCGGTTGCACGTCATCGTGTTCGCCAATGAAAAGGGCGGCACCGGCAAGTCGACGACGGCGGTCCACGTCGCCATCGCGCTGGCGGCGAAGGGCGCGCGCGTGGCGTGTTTCGACCTCGACCATCGCCAGCGCACGCTGGGCCGCTATCTCGACAATCGCGCCGAGACGATCAAGCGCACCGGGCGCGACCTGCCGATGCCGGTCTATGAGACGCATGACGGCGAGAGCATGGCGTGGTTCAACGACTGTCTCGGCCGGTTGGGCGAACATGCCGAATATATGGTGATCGACACGCCGGGCCGCGACGATCGCTTCGCGCGGATCGCCGTGACGAATGCCGATACGCTGGTCACGCCGATGAACGACAGCTTCGTCGATTTCGACCTGATCGGCCAAGTCGACCCCGACACGTTCAAGGTGACGCGGCCGAGCTTCTATTCCGAGCTGATCTGGGAAACGCGCAAGCATCGCGCGAAGATCGACGGGTCGACGATCGACTGGGTCGTGTTGCGCAACCGCTTGCAGCATATCGAGGCGCGCAACATGCGCCGCGTGTCGGAGGCGATCACCCAGCTGTCGAAGCGGGTCGGCTTCCGCGTCACGCCGGGCTTGTCGGAGCGCGTGATCTATCGCGAGCTGTTCCCCTCTGGCCTGACCATGCTCGACCGCAACGAATTCGGCGAGATGGGGCTGGCGCATGTCGCCGCGCGGCAGGAACTGCGCGAGATGATGGGCGGGTTGCAGCTGCCCGAACCGGCCGGTTCGCCGCTCGTCGCCTGACGACCGATGGTCAAGCTGGTCCTGATCGTCGCGCTGCTCGTCGCCTTCTGGCTGTGGCTGCGCGCCAAGCCGAAGAAGGTGGGGAGCGAGGCGGAGGCTCGGGCGATTTTGGGCGTGGGGGCGGATGCGAAGGTGGGCGAAATTCGCGCCGCGCATAAGCGGTTGATGCAGGCGGTGCATCCGGATCGGGGTGGGTCGGCGGATCTGGCTCGGCGGATTAATGCGGCTCGGGATGTTTTGCTGGGGCGGTTGCGGCATTAGTTCGTAGAGGAAGGTAGGGGTTCGCGCGGAGGCGCGGAGGCGCGGAGGGGGTTGCGTCCGGCGCGACGTCACCCGCGCCAGCGGCCTCTACGTACGATCGCAGCGAGCGATAGGGTCTCCCGGTCGCGGAAGGCTCGCCCGGCGCGCAACCTCCTCCGCGCCTCCGCGCCTCCGCGCGAACCCCTATCTTCTTCCAAAAAGACGACCCTACTCAGCCCGACCGCTTCGGCCTAAAGTCCGCGCCCCGTAACCGCCCAGGATTTGCCGCATGTCCCACCATTTCCACCCCAGTTCGCTGCGCGAGTATGATATTCGCGGCATCGTCGGGCGGACGCTGGGCGAGGCGGATGCGCGGGCGATCGGGCGGTGTTTTGCGACGTTGCTGCGCCGCGCGGGGGGTACGCGGGTGGTGGTCAGCCGCGACGGGCGGCTGTCGTCGCCGGCGCTGGAGGCGGCGCTGGTCGAAGGGCTGACGGCGAGCGGGGTCGATGTCGTCCGCATCGGCCTGGCCCCCACGCCGATGCTATATCATGCCGAAGCGATGCTGGAGGTCGATGGCGGCATACAGATAACCGGCAGCCATAATCCCGCCGATTACAATGGCTTCAAGATGGTGATGCAGCGGCGTCCGTTCTTTGGACCCGACATCCAGCGGATCGGGGCTATGGCGGCGGCGGGGGAATGGGACGACGGGCAAGGCTCCGTTTCGGACCATGATTTCACCGACACCTATGTCGGGCGCCTGATCGCGGGCTATGCCGGGGGCAGCTATCGCATCGGCTGGGACACGGGTAACGGGGCCGCCGGGCCGGTGATCGAGCGGCTGGTCCAGCTGTTGCCGGGGGAACATCACCTGCTGTTCACGGACGTCGACGGGCATTTTCCGAACCACCATCCCGATCCTACCGAGGTCGAGAATCTGGCCGATCTGCAACGACTTGTCGCCGAGAAGCAGCTCGATTTCGGACTGGCCTTCGACGGCGATGGCGACCGGATCGGTGCGGTCGACGGGCAGGGGCGGGTGCTGTGGGGCGATCAGCTGCTGATGATCCTCGCCGAACCGGCATTGCGGGAAACGCCGGGGGCGACGATCATTGCGGACGTGAAGGCCAGCCAGGCGCTGTTCGACCGCATCGCCGCATTGGGCGGTACGCCGCTGATGTGGAAGACCGGGCACAGCCCGATGAAGACCAAGATGCGCGAGACCGGCGCGCCGCTGGCGGCGGAAATGTCGGGGCATATCTTCTTCGGTGGCGAGGATTACGGGTTCGACGATGCGCCGTACGGGGCGGTGCGGCTGATCCGCGCGATCCACCTGAGCGGACGGTCGCTGAGCGAATTGCGCGATGCGATGCCGGCAATGGCGAACACGCCCGAGCTGCGCTTCCGGGTGAGCGAGGAGCGCAAGTTCGCGGTGATCGACGAAGTGCTGGCGCGGTTGGCGGCGGCGGGGGCGGAGGTGAACACCACCGATGGCGCGCGGGTGACGACGGCGGACGGATGGTGGCTGCTGCGCGCGTCGAACACGCAGGACGTGCTGACCGCGCGGGCCGAGGGGCGGGATCAGGCGGCGCTGGCGCGGTTGGTGGCGGAGGTCGACGCGCAGCTGGCGGCGTCGGGGGTGGTGCGGGGGTAGCCTCCCGTCACCCCGGACTTGATCCGGGGTCCCGCTTTTCAACTGGCGGTGGACGAAGAAGCGGGACCCCGGGTCGAGCCCGGGGTGACGAGGGGGTGGCTGCCCGGGGTGGCTTTTCCGCTGCCGAAGCGCCATTTGTGACCCATGGCCCAAGCGCAGATCATCCGTGTCGTCGACCTCGAAACCACGGGGCAGGCCCCGCCGGTGCATGGCGTGTGCGAAGTCGGCTGGCAGGATGTCGCGCTGGGCGAGGACGGGCGCTGGGAATTGTCGGGCGAGGGCGGGCAGCATTTCGTCAATCCCGGCCGCCCGATCCCGCCGGTGACGCAGGCGGTGCACCATATCCTCGACGAACAGGTCGCCGATGCGCCGTGGTGGCAGGATATCGCGCGCCGGGTGCTCGACCCCTATCCGCGCCGCATCGCGCTGGCGGCACATCGCGCGGATTTCGAACAGAAATTCTGTACCGCGCAGCTGACGCATGGTGCCGACTGGATCTGTACGTGGAAATGCGCGCTGCGGCTGTGGCCCGACAGCCCGGGCTTTTCGAACCAGATGCTGCGATACTGGCGCAAGCCCTATGGCATGGCGCATGAGCGCGGACTGCCCGCGCACCGGGCGTTTCCCGATGCCTATGTGACCGCGTTCCACCTGCGCGACATGCTGAACGAAGCGTCGATCGCGCAGCTGCTGGAATGGTCGCGCCAGCCCGGCTTGCTGCCGCGCGTGCGCTATGGCCCCGATCGCGGGCGGGCATGGACCGAGATCGACGACGACTCGCTCGAAGGGTTCCTGACCGACCGCGACGAGGACGTCCGCTTCACCGCCGAGACCGAACTGGCGCGGCGGCAGGGCGGCGGCGAGGTCAAGCGCAGCCGCAATGATTGGCTGCTGCTGTGATGCGGATGCAGGTGGTGCGGGTGCATTGTCCCGTGTCGGGCAATCTATTGGCGCGGCTGCAGGCGGGCGAGGCGGCGGCGCTGGCCGACGATGCGGTGCTGAGCGCGGTGATCGCGGTGATCCGGGGCAGCGACGTGCTGGGCGCGATCGGGCCGTATCGCGGGGTGTTCGAGCTGGGGTTCGGGCTGGAGAGCTTCGTGCCGCAGGCGGAGGCGGTGCCGACGACCGGGCGGGCGGGCGAGGCGGCGGTGGTGCCGACGGTGGTGGTGAAGAGCTATGCGCCTGAGGGGGCGGATATCGCGCGGGAGCTGGCGGCGATCGCGGCGGCGCATCCGTGGGAGATTCCGGTGATCGAGGTAGGGGTGGTGGGGTTGGTGGGTTAGTCCAGCCCATTCTCCGTTCGGTTCGAGCAGGTTCGAGCCTGTCGAGAAGCGGTAGTCGAGAACGCCCCGTTCGGGGCACCCCCTTCTCGACTTCGGTTCTCGACAGGCTCGAACCTGCGCTCGAAGCAAACGGGGATGGGACTGAGTTGCCCCTAGGCGACCGAGTTCTCGACGGACGCTTCTCGACAAGCTCGAAGCTGCTCGAACCGAACGGGTAGAGTTGAGAAGGGAGTGTTTCCCTGATGCGTTCCCGGCATGTAGCGCTTGCCGCATACGGCGCGTAGTAGCAGCGTCCGCACCTCATAAGTCCGAACCACCGCAGATGCCCAACGATCATCACGACGTCCATCGCCGCGAACTCCCGCCGCTGCCCGCGCTCGCCAGCTTCCTGGCGGCGGTCGAGACCAGCAGCTTTTCGCGCGCGGCGCAGCGGATGGCGCTGACGCAGAGTGCGATCAGCCGGCAGATCGCGCTGCTGGAGGACTGGCTGGGCGTGCCGTTGTTCGAACGGCGGGGGCGGCGGGTGACGCCGACGCCGGCGGCGTTGGCCTATGCCGAGGCGGTGGGTCCGGCGGTCGAGAAGCTGCGCAGCGCGACTCGGCGGCTGCTGACCCCCGTCGCCGACCGTGCGCTGACCATCGCGACGCTGCCCAGTTTCGGGATGCGCTGGCTGGCGCCCCGGCTGCCGGGGTTGAGCGCGCGGCATCCCGAATTGCTGGTGAACATCGCGGCCAGGTCCTATCCGTTCGATTTCGCCGAGGAACGCTTCGACGCGGCGATCCATTTCGGCCTGCCCGACTGGGCGGGGGCGGACCATGCGCTGCTGTTCCATGAGGATGTCGTGGCGGTGTGTTCGCCCGACTGGCTGGCGCGCCATCCGGTCGCGACGCCGGCCGACCTGCTACCGCATGCGCTGCTGTCGCTGGAGGCGCGGCCCGATGCATGGGCGCGGTGGTTCGCGGCGGCGGGCATGGCGGATGCGGCGATCGGCGATGGGCCGGTGTACGAGCATTTCCTGATGCTGGCGCACGCCGCGGCGGCGGGGATGGGGGTGGCGCTGATCCCGTCCTTCCTGATCCGGCCGGAGCTGGCATCGGGGGCGCTGGTCACGCCGCTCGACGTGGCGCTGCATGCGTCGGAGGCCTATTATCTGGTGTGGCCGCGTGGCGGCAGCCACAGTCCGCTGTTCGAGCGGTTTCGTGCGTGGTTGCTGGACGAGGCGCGGGCGGAGGCGTGAGCCCTTTATCCGGGGGCCCGCGCTTTAGAGCGGTTTCCGACCAGATTGAACCATCGTCATCGCCCTGCGGGCGCCCGCTTCGCGGCGGGGGGATTTCGCGCCGGGACGGCGTTGCTCGTCGGTCACGATGCGACTGCATCGCTCCCTCGTCGCGCCTTGCCCCGAACCGGAATTCCCTCCGTGCCGACGATCCAATCCGGTCGGAAACCGCTCTGGAAGGAAGAAGCGGGACCCCGGGTCAAGCCCGGGGTGACGGGGAGGGGAGCTACCCCGCCAGCACCCGGTCGATCAGCTCGACGGGATGCAGCGGGCGGCGGCCGGTCAGGCGTTTGGTCTGGCAGCGGCAGGAGAAGCCGGTGGCGAGCATCGCATCGTCCTGCGTCGCGTCCGCCCAGCTGAGCGCGAAGATGTCGCGCGACAGTTTCTGGTTCGCCGCTTCGTGGCCGAACAGCCCCGCCATGCCGCAACACCCCGTTTTGATTGGGGTGGCGGTGATGCCGAAGCCGGCCAGTGCCTGTGCCCAGGTCGCCAGCGCCTGCGGGCGGAGCGCCTGTTCGGTGCAGTGGCCGAGCAGGCGCTGGGCCGGGACGGTTTGCGTCGCGGTGGGTGCGCGGCCGTGGCTGACCGCTTCGGCGATGAGGGTTTCGAGGCCCGTCACGTCGACGCTGTCGCCGGTCATCTCGGCAAATTCCTGGCCGAACATCAGCGCGGTGGCGGCGTCCGGTCCGGTCAGCCGCACGCCCAGATCGGCCAGCGCGCGGGCTTCCGCCATCCGCCGGCGCGCGATGCGGGCGAAGCGGGTGCGTAGCCCCAGCAGGTACAGCACCTTGCCGTTGCTGCGCGGCGGCAGGCGCAGCACGCGATAGCCGCAGGCGGTCAGCACCCGGGCGGCGGCGGCGATGACGGGGCCGTCGAAGCTGGCGGTGAAGCTGTCTTCGACCAGCACGACCACGCGCGCGCGTTCCTCGGCCGGTAGCGCCTTGAGCTTTGCTGGCGAGGCGACTGGCGGCAGGGTGCCGGGGTCGGCGACAGCGAAGGGGGGCAGGTCGACATAGCCGAGCGTGCGTTCCAGCGCGGCGTGCGCCCGCTCGCTGTCGGCGACGCGGTTGGCGAGCCCCGGCATGGCGCGCGCGGCGGCGAGCATCGATTCCATCTGCGCGACGACGCGGTGGCGCAGCGGACGGGGGCGTTTGGCCCAGTGGCGTTCGGCGAAGCGAGACTTCATCACCGGCACGTCGACCTTGACCGGGCAGAGCGTGGTGCACGCCTTGCACGACAGGCAGGTGGCGAGCGAGGCATGGGTGTCGGCGGCCAGCGCGTCGCGTTCGGCGGCTTCGGCCGGGCTGGGTTGCGCGATCGAATCCAGCCGGGCCCAGGCACGCAGCAGCGAGGCGCGGCCCTTGGGCGATTGCGCGCGGTCGCGCGTTGCCTTGTAGGACGGGCACATCACGTCGAGCGAGTCCCAGGCGAAGCACGCGCCATTGCCGTTGCACGCGACCGCGCGGTCGAAGTCCTTCGCGCGGGCCGGATCGATTTGCCGGTCGGCTTCACCGCGCAAGGGCACGCCGTCGATCCGGTCGACGGGCTGCCCGGCGGGAGCGGCGAGCTTGCCGGGGTTGAAGCGGTTATGCGGGTCGAACGCGGCTTTCAGCGACTGCAATTCGGGATAGAGGCTGCCGAAGAACAGCGGCGAAAATTCGCCGCGATAGCCGCGACCATGTTCTCCCCAGAGCAGACCGCCATAGGCCTTGGTCAGGCGCGCCACTTCATCGGAGATCGGGCGGATCAGCGCCGCCTGTGCAGGATCGCGCAGGTCGAGGAACGGGCGGACGTGGAGGCAGCCGACATCGGCATGGCCGAACATGCCGTAGTTCAGGCCGTGGCCGTCGAGCAGCGCGCGGAACTCGGCGACGAAATCGGCGAGCTTTTCGGGCGGGACAGCGGTATCCTCGACGAACGGAATCCCCTGTCGCGCGCCGCCGAGCCGGGCGAGCAGCCCGACCGACTTTTCCCGCAGCGTCCAGAGCTGGCCGATGGCGGCATCGTCGCGGATGATGCGCATGTCGCCCTGCGGACCGATGGCGGTCAGTGCGGCGAGGCCGGCGTCGATCGTCGCGTTGTCGTCGGCGGCAAACTCGACGAAGTTCATCGCGGCGAGAGTCTGATCCTCGGAAGAGGATGCGGTGCCGGCCCGCTCCCCCACCCGACCACCCACAGCGTATTCTGACTGGGTGGTCGGGTGGGGGAGCGGGCCGGCACCGTGCTGATCCGGCTGTGCCGGATCAGACTTACCGACCACATCGCTCGCACCGCCGAGCAGCCCTTCGACGCTCGACCAGATGATATCGCTGCGCGCGACGCCCAGCACCTTGTCGTCGAGGATTTCGATCGCGACCGGATCGGCGGCGATCAGGCGCTGCACGTCGCGCATCGCGGTGTCGAACGCGGCGTAGCGGATGACCGCCAGCGCGCGCTTCTTCGGCTTATGGGCGACGCGTAGCGTGATCGAACGGGTGATCGCGAGCGTGCCTTCGGACCCGGCGAGCAGGAACCCGAGGAAGAAACGGTCGGCGGCCGCATCCCATGTCTTTTGCAGATTATAGCCGGTCAGACCGCGGTTCATGTCCGGGAAGATCGCGGCGATATCGTCGGCGCGGCTGGTGACGATGCGCAGCGCCTCGCGGTGGATGTCGGCGACGATGCCGCTACCGGCGGCGATCGCCTCGGCCTCGGCACGCGTCATCGGTTCGACGCGCCACGGCGTGCCGTCGGACAGGGTGACGTCGAGCGCGACGAGATAGTCCGACGTCTTGCCCCAGCGGCGCGATCCCTTGCCCGATGCATCGGTCGCGACCATGCCGCCGATCGTCGCGCGGCTGGCGGTCGACACCATCGGCGGGAAGAAGCGGCCATGGGGTTTGAGGAAGGCATTGAGCTGGTCGAGCACGACGCCCGGTTCGACGGTGATCGTATCCGTGTCGGGATCGAACGCGCCGATCCCCCGCATGTGGCGGGCGAAATCGACGATGATCCCGTCGTTCAGCGACTGGCCGTTGGTGCCGGTATTGCCGCCACGCGCCGTCAGCGACAGGCCGGTGTCGGCGAGTGCGCGCACCAGCAGCGTCACATCGTCGCCGCGGCACGGATAGAGGATCGCGGTCGGGCGAACCTGATAGATGCTGTTGTCGGTCGATGCGACCTGCCGCGCGCCGATGCCGTCCTCGGCATCGCCGGAAAAGCCCGCCTGATCCAGACGGCGCAGCAGATTGGCGACCGCCGCCATCAGGCCGCCGCGACCCCCCGCAAGGCTTCGCGGACCGTCATGATCGAGCGTGCCTCCATGTCGGCATAGAGCGCGAGTTCGTCCTGCACCGCATCGCCCATCGCGTCCTCGAACGCGGCACGGGCCGCCGATGCGGCATAGCTGCGCTGTTCGGTGCCGCCCAGGTTCGACTGGAAGATGCCGGCGGCGCTGACCGGCAGGAAATCCTCGTACACGATCGGCACGGCGCGGACATGGCCCGCCGCCACCCACGCATCGATATCGCCGGCCGGGCGAACCCCGCTGCCCACCAGCCGCTGCCCGGCGTCGGTCAGGTCGTAGCGGAACCAGGCGAGGCCCTGTTCGCGAAGTTCCTCGATCGTGTCGGGAAAGGCGGTGAAGGCGGTGGCGAGCCGTTCGGCATAGCTGGCCCCCTGCGACCCCTGTTCGCCGCGGGCGGTGGCCAGCAACCGGTCGTACAGCGCGCGGCCCTTGGGCGTCAGCGCGGCGCCGCGCTGTTCGATCTCGCCGAAGCGGGCGGTGTGCTGGCCGGGCTGGTCGCCGGGAAAGGTCACGTCCTCCTCGATTGCCTTGAAACTGGTCTGGCGCAGCAGGATCGGCACGGCGCGGGGCGGCGGCCCCTCGATCACCGCCTTCGCATCGATGCCGCGCGCCTGCATCGCGCGCTGTGCCGCATCGATGTCGAGCGTGCGCGGGGTCAGGTGGTTGATGTGCGGCCCGCGGAACGACACGACGTCGGCGATCAGCCGGTGGGCGTCGTGCAGCCGGTGATAGGTCGTGGCATCGACCCGTGCATCGCCGTGCCAGCGAAAGGTTTCGAGCAGTTCGGCGACGAAGCGGTCGGCGTCGGCATCGTCGAGCCCGCCCTCTGCCGCGTCCTTTTCGATCAGGCGGATCGCTTCGTCGGTGAAGATCCGGCGGGTCGACAGGATCGCTTCCGCCTCCGCCCGCAGCCCTTCGTCCTCGATCAGGTCGAGGCGCAGCAGTGAGGTGAAGACGCGGAACGGATTGGCGTTCAGCGCATCGTCGTCAACCGGACGGAAGGCGGTCGAATGGACCGGCACGCCCGCCACCGACAGGTCGTAATAGCCGACCGGATACATCCCCATCACCGCAAAGGCCCGGCGCATCATGTGCAGTTCGGCCGCAGTGCCCAGCCGGATCGCGCCGTGGCGCTCGACGTCCAGCCGGTCGAGTTCGCCGGCCATTTCCGCCGCGAGATCGGGGCGGGTGGCGAGTATCTCGGCATTCACCTCCGCCACGATCGACAGCAGGTCGCCGTAGAGCGGCACTTCGGCGCGGTACATCGCCGACATCGCTTCGGAAAAACGGGTGCGGATGGCGTCGGGATGGGTGAAGCGGTGGGTCATGGTCGCCTTCGAGATAGGATCGGGACGCGGCAAAGAGAATGGGGTGCCGATCCCGGTGCCGCGCAGGAGGATGGTCAGGGCTGGCCGGGTTCGACCACGGGCTTCAGCGCGTCCCAGTTACCCGCCGCGCTCCCCGCCTCGAAGCTCGCCATCGGATAGGCGCAGTAATCGGCGGCATAATAGGCGCTGGGGCGGTGGTTGCCCGAATCGCCGATGCCGCCGAACGGCTGCGCCCCCGCCGCGCCGGTGGTCGGGCGGTTGCGGTTGACCACCCCGGCGCGCGCCTCGACCACGAACCGCTCCCACAGCGCGTCGTCGGTGGTGAGCAGCCCGGCGGACAGGCCGAAGCGGGTGTCGTTGGCGGCGTCGATCGCGGCGTCGACGTCGGCGACGCGGATCACCTGCAGGACGGGGGCGAAAATCTCCTCGTCGGGCACCGCCACGCCGGTCACGTCGAGCAGCGCGGGAGTGACGAAGGCGGCGCTGCGTCCCTCGATCCCGCCGAAGCGCACGATGGCGCGGGCGCCGGCGGCCTCCAGCGCGGCGACTTGCGCGCGGGCGGTGGCGGCGGCGGCGTCGGAGATCAGCGGGCCGATATAGGGGTTTTCGTCCCAGCGGCCGATGGGCAGGCGCGGGATCAGCGCGGCGACCGCGTCGATGACCGCGTCGCCGAACGCGCCGTGCGGCACGATCAGGCGGCGGGCGCAGGAGCAGCGCTGGCCGGTGGTGATATAGGCCGACTGGACGATCAGGGCCGCGACTTCGGTCACGTCGCCGTCCCACGCGATCAGCGGGTTGTTGCCGCCCAGTTCCAGTGCGAGGATCACGTCGGGCCGGTCGGCGAAGGCGCGGCGGAAATGCGCGCCGGTCGTCGCCGATCCGGTGAACAGCAGCCCGTCGATATCGGCGGCGACCAGCGCCGCACCGGTTTCGCGCGCGCCCTGCACGACGCTCAGCACGCCGTCGGGCAGGCCGGCCTGGCCCCAAGCTTCCGCCATCGCCGCGCCGACCGCCGGGGTCAGTTCGGACGGCTTGAACACCACCGTGTTCCCGGCGAGCAGCGCCGGCACGATATGGCCATTGGGCAGGTGGCCGGGGAAGTTGTACGGCCCGAGCACCGCCATCACGCCGTGCGGGCGGTGGCGCAAGACGGACTCCCCGAACGGCATCGCGCTTCGCTTTTCACCGGCACGCTCGGCCTGTGCAGTGATCGACAGTTCGACCTTGCTGATCATCGTGCCGACTTCCTGCGTGGTTTCCCACAAGGGCTTGCCGGTTTCGCGCGCGATCAGTTCGGCGAGCGGTGCGGTGCGTTCTTTCAGCACGGCGGCATAGGCGCGGGCGATGGCCACGCGTTCTTCGAGCGACGTACGCCGCCAGTCACGAAAGGCGGTGCGGGCGCGGGCGATAGCGGCGTCGACATCGGCGGCGCTGGCACTCGGGCCGGACCAGACGGTCTCGCCGGTCGCGGGGCAGGTGGAGGTCAGCATGCTCATGCCGCCTTAGCCATCGTCCCGCGCGCCGCGACGCAGGCGGCTTCCAGCCGCGTCACCGCCTCGGCAATTTCCTCCGCCGAGATCAGCAGCGAGGGGAGCAGGCGCACGCAATTCTCGCCGCCGCCCGCGACCAGAATGCCGTGGTCGCGCGCTACCCCCATGAACTCGCGATTATTGAAGATCATCTTCAGGCCGATCAACAGCCCCTTGCCGCGCACCTCCGCGATCACGTCGGGGAAGCGGGCGCGGAGCTCCTCCAGCCGTTCGAAGAAATTGGCGCTGGCGGCGCGGGCATGGGCGAGCGTGTCCTCGTTCGCGATCGTGTCGAACGCGGCGATGCCGACCGCCATCGCCAGCGGATTACCGCCGAAAGTCGTGCCATGGACACCCGGCGTCATGCCCTTCGCGGCCTCACTGGTGGCAAGACAGGCGCCGACCGGGAAGCCCGATCCCAGCGCCTTGGCCAGCGCCATTATGTCGGGCGCCGCGCCGTCGAACCACTGGTGCGCGAACAGCTTGCCGGTCCGGCCCATGCCGCTCTGCACCTCGTCATGGATCAGGAGGACGCCGTGATTGCGGGTCAGTTCGCGCAGGCGCAGCAGCCATTCGCCCGACAGCGCGCGCGCACCGCCTTCGCCCTGCACCGGTTCGACGATCACCGCCCCCGTGGTCGGGCTGGCGATCGCCGCCTCGATCGCCGCCGCGTCGTCGATCGACAGCTGGACGAAGCCCGGCAGGCGCGGGCCGCAACCCTCCATATAGCCGGCATTGCCCGATGCATTGATCGCGGCATAGGTGCGGCCGTGGAACGACCCGGCGAAACCGACGATATCGATCCGCTCGCTTTGGCCGTTTACATGGTGATAGCGCCGCGCGGTCTTGATCGCGCATTCGACCGCTTCGGTGCCGGTATTGGCGAAGAACACGCAGTCGGCAAAGGATGCCCCCACGAGCCGCTCGGCCAGCGCCTCCTGTCCCGGAATGCGGAAGATGTTGGAGACATGCCACAATTTGCCCGCCTGCTCCGTCAGCGCCGCGACGAGGGCGGGATGGGCATGGCCCAGTGCGTCGGTGGCGATGCCGGCCACGCAGTCGATATAGCGCCGCCCCTCGGTATCGATCAGCCACACGCCCTCGCCACGCTCCACCGCGATCGGCGCGCGGTTGTACAGGTTCATCAGGGCGTGCGTCATGGCGGTTCCTTCCGGTCGATCCGGGAATGGGCGCGTGGGCAATCCGTTCGGCGTGCCGCACCCGGGGGGTCGTATGCGCGGTCTAATGAACCCGTCGGGCCGGCCCCCGCAAACGCAATGGCGTCATCTGCTGATGACGGATCGGAATGAAGGGCACTGCGCAATCGGGCGAAGCATGGCGACCGCCCGGAATTTTCGGCATTGCCGGCAGGGACGTAGCGCCTACACCAGCGGCCATGTTCACGCCCGATCCCCATCCCCGCCCGCTCGGCAAGAGCGATATCCTCGTCTCCCCCCTCGCCTGGGGCATGTGGCGCTTTACCGGCGAGGTCGCGCCGGCGCGCGTGCTGGTGGAGGCGGCGCTGGAAGCAGGGATCACCCTGTTCGACACCGCCGACATCTATGGCGCGGATACGCCCGCCGGCTTCGGGTCGGCCGAGGCGCTGTTCGGGCAGGTGCTGGCCGAGGCGCCGTCGCTGCGCGACGCCATGGTCATCGCGACCAAGGGGGGCATCCGGCCGGGCAATCCCTATCGGTCGGATGCCGGCTATCTGCCGGAGGCGGTCGACGCCTCGCTTGGCCGGATGGGGATCGAGCGGATCGACCTGTACCAGATTCACCGCCGCGACTTCCTGACCCATCCGCAGGAGGTCGCGGCCAGCCTGACGCGCATGGTCGAGCAGGGCAAGGTGCGCGGGATCGGCGTGTCGAACCACAGCCCGGCGGAGGTCGATGCGCTCCAGGCGTTCCTCGACCTGCCGATTCTCAGCACTCAGCCGGAATTTTCGCCGCTGCATCCCCAGCCGCTGTTCGATGGGGTGCTGGACCAGGCGATGACGCGCGGGATGGCGGTGCTGGGCTGGTCGCCGCTGGGTGGCGGGCGGCTCAGCGGTGGCGATCATCCCGCCACGCTGCTGCTGCGTGATCACGGCCAGCGCTTCGACGTCGATGCCGCGACCGCCGCGCTGTCGTGGAGCATGGCCCATCCGGCGGGCGTCATCCCGATCGTCGGATCGCAGAATGCCGACCGCATACGCGCCGCCGCCGGGGCGCTGCGCGTCAGCTGGACCCATGCCGAATGGTATGCCGTGTTGCAGGCGGGGATGGGCGCGACGCTGCCCTGACAGGGCGACGGCCGCACCCCTTGCGGGATGCGGCCGTGGTCGATGTGTCGAAAGATCAGTAGCCGGCGAGGGCGCGGTCCAGATTGATGCCCTTGGCCTGCCAGCCTGCGCGCGTGTTGCACTGGGTCCGGCGGAAACGCGATCCGACCTGTTCGGTAACGAAGCAGTAGCGTGCGTTCGGACCGGCCTTGTACGCGACGGCGGCCGGGCCGGCGGCCAGCGTGATCGTCGTCGCCATCGCGCTCGCACCGGCAACGCTGGTTGCGACGGGCGTCGGGACTTCGTTGGGTTCGGCGGCGAAGGCCGAGGTCGTGGCGACCAGGCCGAGGACGATCGAAGCGGCGAAACGGATGGCGGTCATGATGGTGGCTCCCTGAATTTTCCGGTTGGTTCCGGTGATGCCAACTACATTGCAGCCACCGTGCCAGTTTTTCACAGCAGGCAAATTCAATGGTTTAGCTTTCGACTACAGATGTAGCTGTGGGATGTGCCGCTATTAGGTCGGAAATTTCGCCAGAGTTTCGCGCAGGGGGTTCGGCCTCGATGAAAGCCGCAACATCATTCTGAAAATTCGTCACCCCGGGCTCGACCCTCGCGAACTGGTTTCGCTTGTAACCGCCTAGCGCCCGGCGCCCGCGCATGTCAGGATGAACGCCAAACGACCACAAGGGGGTATGAATGCGCGCTGGTGCCTGTCTGATCGCTCTGCTGCTTGCCACGACCGCCCATGCGCAGGAACCGGCCACCGGCTATCACCGTGCGCCCGATGCCATTGCGAAGATTTTGGAAACCCCGCCGACGCCGGGGGTCGCGGTCAGCCCCGACCATCGCACGCTGGCGATCCTCGGCCGCGAGAATTTGCCGAGCATCGCCAATCTGTCGAAGCCGATTCTGCGCCTTGCGGGCTATCGCATCGATCCGGCGACCAATGGGCAGGCGGAGATGCGCGTCCAGTGGCTGAACGCGCTGAGTTTCAAGGATATCACGACCGGCCGCAGCGTCGCGGTGAAGCTGCCCGCCGGCACGCGCTTCGCCGCGCCCGACTGGTCGCCCGATGGCGCGCGGATGGCGTTTTACGTGCAGGAGGCCAATGCGCTGTCGCTGTGGATCGCCGAGCGTGACGGCAGCGCGCGCATGGTTGCGCGGGGCTTGAACGGGACGTTCGGCACGCCGTTCGCGTGGACGCCCGACAGCAAGGCGCTGATCGCCTATATGGTCCCGACCGGCCGCGGCGCGGCGCCGGTCGCCGATCCGACCCCGACCGGGCCGGTGGTGCAGGAAAGCATGGGCCGGGTGTCGGCGGCGCGGACCTATGAGGATCTGTTGCGCAATGCCACCGACGAGGCGTTGTTCGACCATTATTTCACCGGACAGCTGGTCCGCGTCGACCTGACCGGCGCGATGCAGCCGATCGGCCAGCCGGGCCTGATGACCGATTTCAGCGTGTCGCCCGATGGCCGCTACCTGCTGACCGAGCGGCTGAAGCGCCCCTATTCTTATCTGCTGCCCGCCAGCTTCTTCCCGACCGAGATCGTGGTGGCGACGATCGATGGAACGCCGGTCAGGACGCTGGTCGACCGGCCGCTGGCCGACGACCTGCCGGTCGATTTCGACGCGACGTTCAAGGGCCCGCGCGAGACGACATGGCGCGCCGATGCGCCGGCGACCCTCGTCTGGGCGGAGGCGCTGGACGGCGGCGATCCCAAGGCGAAGGTGGCGTTCCACGACCGGGTGATGATGCAGGCCGCACCGTTCACCGCTGCTCCGGTCGAACTGGCGCAGACGCCGGCGCGCTTTGCGACGGTGTTCTGGGGCAATGACGATTTCGCGATGGTGGTCGACCGCGAATGGCGCACGCGCACCGAACATCGCCTGGGCGTCTCGCCCGGCCGTCCCGGGCCGGCACGCACGCTGCTGACCCGCAATTATCAGGATCAATATGGCGATCCCGGCTTTCCGATCACGCAAGAGAATGCGGCGGGCAAGCCGGTGATGCGCTTCACCCCCGCGCGCGACGCGGTGTACGTCACCGGCGACGGCGCGACCAAGGCCGGCGCCTTCCCGTTCCTGGGCGTGATGCCGGTCGCGGGCGGCGAACAGAAGCGGCTCTGGACCGCCAGGGCACCCTATTACGAAACCGTCGTCGCGCTGCTCGACGACAAGGGGCAGCGGATGCTGACGCGGCGCGAAAGCGCGAAGCTGGCCCCCAACTACATGCTGCGTCCGGTCAAGGGCGGCAGCGCGAAGCCGGTCACCGATTTCGCCGATCCCGCCCCCGCGCTGGCCGGCGTCACCCAGCGCACGATCACCTACAACCGCGCCGACGGCCTGCCGCTGTCGGGATCGCTCTATCTGCCCGCCGGCTATGATGCGAAGCGCGACGGGCCGCTGCCGACCCTGCTCTGGGCCTATCCGGCCGAATATACCGATGCGAAGGTCGCCGGGCAGACGGTCGACCAGGGCAATCGCTTCGTGCGGCCGCGCGGGATCAGCCATCTGTTCCTGCTGACCCAGGGCTATGCGATCCTCGACGATCCGTCGATGCCGATCATCGGCGAGAATGGCGCGGAGGCCAACGACACCTATGTCCAGCAGCTGCGCGCCGATGCGCAAGCCGCGGTCGATGCGGTGGTGAAGCTGGGCGTGTCGGACCGCGATCGCATGGCGGTCGGCGGGCACAGCTATGGCGCGTTCATGACCGCCAACCTGCTGGCGCATACCGACCTGTTCCGCGCCGGCATTGCCCGGTCGGGCGCGTATAACCGCACGCTGACCCCGTTCGGGTTCCAGGCGGAACAGCGCACCTATTGGCAGGCGACGTCGACCTATACCGAGATGAGCCCGTTCACCTATGCCAACAGGATCAAGGAGCCGATCCTGCTGATCCATGGTGCGGCGGACGACAATAGCGGCACCTTCCCGATCCAGTCGGAGCGGATGTACGCGGCGCTTAAAGGAAATGGCGCGACCGTGCGCTATGTCGTGCTGCCCAACGAGGCGCATGGCTATCGCGCGCTGGAATCGACCGAAGAGACGCTGTGGCAGATGACCGACTGGCTCGACCGGTATGTCAAGCCGAAGGTGGCGGCGGTGCCGGTGCAGAAATAGCGCCGGCATCCGACGATGGATACCGAATACTAAGCAGTTGAAATCGTTCTGGCGACAGAACAGTGTTTAGCAGTTGCGTAAATTCCGTAACTCGTTGCTGAGGATGGTCGGGAAAGTAAGGACTTTTCCGCCATTCCGTCGAATTGACGATATACCGATATTTAATCGCCGCCCCCCATCCTGTACGACAGGAAGCAGCGCCGGATGGGGGTCCTGGCTGAATGTCGTACCTGTTGGACATGATCGTCTCGCACCATGACCTGCCGGTGGTCCTGCTGGCATTGTTGCTGTGCATCGTCAGCGCGCTGTCCACCTTTGCCCAATTGCAGCGGTCGTTCGAATGCGTGGTCGAACGTCGCCTGCTGTGGCTGAGCTCGGCGGCGGTCACCGCCGGGGGCGGGGTGTGGTCGACCCATTTCATCGCGATGATCGCCTATCGCAGCCCGTTCGCGCTGCAGTTCGACCAGTTGCTGACCGCCGTTTCCGCGACGATCGCCATCGGCGCGTTCGGCATCGCCTTTGCCCTGTTGCGCCAGGCGCGGGGGTTGCCGCTGGTGATGCTGTGCGGGGCGGTCGCGACGCTGGGCATTCTCGGCATGCACCTGACCGGCATGGCGGCGATCGCCAATGCGATGGGCCACCGGGTCGATCACGGCATGATCGCCGGCGCGGTGCTGGTCGGATGGGTGCTGTTGTCGGCGGCGTTCGCGCTGTTCCTGCGGCTGGAAGGGCGGCAGCGGATGATCCTGCCCGCCGCCGGCATGGTGCTGGCGACGGTGACGATCCATTTCGTCGCGATGGCATCGGCGACGATGGGCCAGCATGGCGGGGCGGTGGCGCAGGCCGGCGGGCGGTCGCAATGGCTGGTGCTGTGGATCGTCGCGGCGGCGCTGCTGCTGGTCGCGCTGAGCGCGGTGGCATCGGTGCTCGACCGGTTCCTGACCGACCTGCGCGGGCTGGCCGATGCGACGTCCGAAGGACTGCTCATCACCAGCGACGACCGCATCCTCGACGCCAATGAACAGGCGTGCGCGCTGCTGGGCGTGGACCGCGCGGCGCTGGTCGGTACGTCGACCGCAGCGTGGTTCGAAACGGTCGCCCGCGACGCACTGCGCCCGCATCGCGGCGATGCGACCCGCGCCCGCATCCGCGGCAGCGAGATCGAGGACCAGCTGGTCGAGCTGACCGCGCGCGCCATCGAATATCGCGGTCGCGCCGCCACCGTCATCGCGATGCGCGACCTGACCGAAACCGCGCGGGCGCAGCGGGCGATCGAGCATCTGGCGTCGCACGATCCGCTGACCGGGCTGGTCAATCGCGCCGCGTTCGACACCGCGCTGCACGAAGCGGTGCGGGCCGACACGCCCTTTGCCCTGATCGCGGTCGATCTGGACCGGTTCAAGGCGGTCAACGACCTGTTCGGCCACGGCGCGGGCGATGCGATCCTGATCCGGGTGTCGCGCATCCTCGACGACTGCATCCGTCCGCAGGACCTGGTCGCGCGGATCGGCGGCGACGAATTCGTCGTCCTGCAACGCGATATCGCATCCCTGGACGATGCCCGCCGGCTGGCGGGCCGCATCCTGTCGGGCTTTGCCGCCGAGATGGATTCGACGCGCGATCCGATGGCGGTCGGATGCAGCCTGGGCGTCGTCACCTTTCCGCGCGATGGGACCGACCCGGAAACGCTGCGCCACAATGCCGATGTCGCGCTGTACCGTGCCAAACAGGACGGGCGCGGCACCGCATCCTTTTTCGACGACCGGATGGACCGGCAGGCGCGCGACCGCCGCAGCCTCGAACATGATCTGCGCCATGCGGTGTGCCGGGACGAATTGCAGCTGGTCTATCAGCCGCTGGTGTCGACCGCGGCGGGCGAGGTCGTCGGCTATGAGGCGCTGCTGCGCTGGGACCATCCCGAGCGCGGACAGGTGCCGCCGGCGATCTTCATTCCGGTCGCCGAGGAAGCGGGCACGATCATGGCGATCGGCGAATGGGCGCTGCGCCGAGCGTGCCGCGATGCCAGCGAATGGGCCGAACCGCTGACGCTGGCGGTGAACGTCTCCCCGGTGCAGCTGCGCGTGTCGACGCTGCCGATGGTGGTGCGCAGCGCGCTGGCCGACAGCGGACTGGCGCCCGGCCGGCTGGAGCTGGAAATTACCGAGACCGCGCTGCTGCGCGACCGGGACGTGTCGCTGGCGATCCTGCGCGAGATCCGGGCGCTGGGGGTGCGCATCGCGATGGACGATTTCGGCACCGGCTATTCGTCGCTCAGCAACCTGCGGCACTTTCCATTCGACAAGATCAAGATCGACAAGAGCTTCGTATCGGCGATGCACGAGGACGAGGCGGCTCGCTCGATCGTCCGGGCGATCGCTGGCCTCGGCAAGGGGCTGAACGTGCCGGTGGTCGCCGAAGGGGTCGAGAACGAGGTGCAGCGATCGATGGTGCAGGCCGAGGGCTGTGCGCTGGCGCAAGGCTATCTGTTCGGGCGGCCCGAAGCGATCCCGGCGCGGCGGATACAGACGGTGGTGCGGATGCGCCGCGCGTGAGCGGTGGTGGCAACGATGTTTGGGGGGACGTCAGATGATTGCATGGTTTTCGCGTAACGCGCCGATCCGGGTCAAATTCCGGGTGCTGGCATTGGTGTATCTGATGCTGTCGGGCGGGATTGCCGCGCTGGCGATCCTGGCGGCGTCGGGTTCGATGCTGGTCGCGCCGGGGGTGGTCGTCGGCGGGGCGCTGGCCGGCGTGGCGGCGATCGTCGGTGTGACCTTCGGCGCGTCGCGGCTGATCTGCACCCCCTATGTCACGACGGTCGTGCGGATGGAGGCGCTGGCGGCAGGCGATCTGGAAAGTCCGGTCGCCTATACCGCCAATCGTGACTGCGTCGGCCGCATTACCAAGGCGATGGCGACGTTCCGCGAAAGCGCGCTGGCGGCGATGGAGCGCGATACTCAGCGGCAGATGGTGGCGATCATGGGTGAGGGGCTGGGCAAGCTCGCCGCCGGCGACCTGACCGCGCGGATCGACGCCGACTTGCAGGAACCGTTCCTGTCGCTGCGCGACGATTTCAACGCCGCCGTCGCCTCGCTGCGTGCAACGATGCTGTCGGTGTCGACGGTGGCGGGCACCATCCACAAGGGCGCGAGCGAGATCAGCGCGGCATCGGACGACCTGTCGCAGCGTACCGAACAACAGGCCGCGAGCCTCGAACAAAGTGCCGCCGCGATGGAGCAGATCACCGCGACGATGCGCGAAAGCGCCGCCAGCGCAGCGCGCGCCGACACGATCGTCGGCACCGCGCGCAGCGAGGCGGTCGAGTCGGGCGAGGTCGTGCGCCGCGCGGTCGACGCGATGGGCCGGATCGAGCGGACGTCCGCCGAAATATCCGACATCATCGCGGTGATCGACGGCATCGCGTTCCAGACCAACTTGCTGGCGCTGAACGCCGGCGTGGAGGCGGCACGGGCGGGCGATGCGGGCAAGGGTTTTGCCGTGGTCGCTTCCGAAGTTAGGGCGCTGGCGCAGCGCTCGGCCGAGGCGGCGAAGGACGTGAAGCAGCGCATCACCGCATCGGTGGAAACGGTCGATAGCGGCGTCGCGCTGGTCAGCGAAACCGGCCGCTCGCTCGACCGGATCATCGCCCGGATCGGGGAGATCAGCACGCTGGTGGCGGATATCTCGGGCGCGGCGGTGCAGCAGTCGCAGGGCCTGTCGCAGGTCAATACCGCCGTGGCGGAAATGGACGGCGTGACCCAGCGCAATGCCGCAATGGTCGAACAGAGCACCGCCGCCGCACGCAGCCTGTCGTCCGAGGCCGATGCATTGTCGGGTGAGATCGCCCGCTTCCACCTGGGTGAGATGGTGGTCCGCGACCAGCGCGACACGGTGCAGCGCCTGCCGGTGCGCTCGGTGCCGCGCCCGGTTCCGCAGCGCATGGCGCGGGGCAATGCGGCGGTCGCGGTGGTGGAGGATGACTGGTCGGAATTCTGATGCCGGGGGGCATTGGTCTGGTGCGCTTCTTCGAGCCGCCGAAGGGTGAGGCTGACCGCTGCCCTGCCACCATCGTCACCCCGGACTTGATCCGGGGTCACGCTTCTCCTTTTTCGCACGGCCGGGGAAGCTCGACCCCGGATTACGTCCGGGGTGGCCGAAATAGGATGCGTGCCGGCTGGCTGATTCGCGCCGGAGGGTTGGTTCCCAGGCTTGGACTGCGCGGAATCACATTTGATTCGCTACCACTCGCAAACAATTTCGATGGATCGATTTCGGGCAGCGAATGGATGGCTGGCGCGTCCGCGATCAGAAATCGAGCAGGACGTGCCTCACCGCATTGTCAGCGGAGTTATGCGCAACGATCGGGGGCGCGACATGGCAAAGCCATGTCGTCGGTCGCCGCAGTCGGCGCCGGCCATGTCGTCTCCGAGAAGCTGAAATAGCCTCACTATTTCAGCGAGACGACTGGAGCGGGCGAAGGGATTCGAACCCTCGACCCCAACCTTGGCAAGGTTGTGCTCTACCCCTGAGCTACGCCCGCTCTGGCGTTCCGAACCGGCGGACCGGCTGGGGTGAGGCGGGCTATTAGACGGGGGTTTCGGGTCGCGCAACCCCTAAATGAACTCTTTTCTGTTTTGCCTGTGATGCCCACATAGGGGCGGCTGTCACAGGATAAGGAATCGACGCTTGGCCACGCTAGGACTGACCGCCCCGGAAAAGGATGCCGTGGAAGCGTTCCGCCGCGACGTCGTCGAACCATCGATGACCAGCCTCGTCATCATCGATTTCTGGGCGGAATGGTGCGGGCCGTGCAAGGCGCTGACCCCGATCCTCGAAAAGGTGGCGGAGGCCTATGCCGACAAGGGCGTGGTGCTGGCCAAGATCGACACCGACAAGAATCAGTTCATCGCCTCGCAATTCCAGATCCGGTCGATCCCGACCGTCTATGCGATGTTCCAGGGGCAGCTGGTCGCCGACCTGACCTCTGCCCGCACCGAAAGCCAGCTCAAGCAGATGCTCGACCAGCTGCTGCGCCAGCTGCCGGTGCAGCCGGGTGCAGCGGCCGGGCCGGATATCGAACCGCTGATCGCGATGGGCGATGCGGCGCTGGGCGAGGGCGACGGGGCGCGCGCGCTGTCGATCTTCGACCAGATTGCCGAAATGGTGCCGGAGAACGCCGCCGTCGCCGCTGGCCGGGTCCGGGCGCTGATGGCGCTGGGCGAGCATGACGCGGCGCAGGCGGCGCTGGACGCGCTGTCCGACGATGCCGCGAAGCAGCCGGGCATCGAACAGGTCCGCGCCGCGCTGGCGCTCGCCCGCGATGCGCAGCCGGTCGACGATCTCGCCGCGCTGAAGGCCGAGGTGGAGGCGAACCCGGACGATCACGATGCGCGCTTCCGGCTGGCCGGCGGGCAGATGGCGGCGGGCGACCGCAACGGTGCCGCCGAATCGCTGCTGAAGATCGTCGCCGCCGACCGGGCGTGGAACGACGATGCCGCGCGGCAGCAGCTGCTCAAGCTGTTCGAGGCGGTCGGGCTGGAGGACCCGTGGGTGTCGCAGCAGCGGCGCAAGCTCTCGGCGATCCTGTTCGGATGAGCGGCCGCGTCTCCGTCTTCCCGCTGGCGGGGGCGCTGCTGTTTCCGAACATGCATTTGCCGCTGCACATCTTCGAGCCGCGCTACCGGGCAATGGTGTCGGACGCGCTGGCGCGCGACCGGCGCATCGGCATGATCCAGCCGCGCCCGGTCGGCGGCGACACGGACAGGCCGCCGCTGTTCGATATCGGCTGCATCGGGCAGATCGTCGATGTCGAGGCGCATGCCGATGGCCGTTACGACATCGTGCTGCGCGGGCTGTCGCGTTTCCGCGTGGTGCGCGAACTCGACGTGACCACCGCGTTTCGACAGGTGGAGGCGGAGGTGCTGCCGGTGATCGGCGATACCACGCTGGGGCTGGCCGAGCGTGCGTCGCTGGAAATCGAATCGCGGCGCTTCGCCGACCGGCTGGGCTATGCGGTCGACTGGGAATCGGTCGGGCGGCTGGACGACGAAAGCCTGGTCAACGGCATCGCGCAGATCGCACCGTTCGACGTGGCGGCGAAACAGGCGTTGCTCGAAGTCGACGAACTGTCGGCGCGGGCGGAACTGATCGTGCAACTCATGCAATTCTTCGGTCGGCATGGCGATGACGAAGAGGCGACGCTGCAATGACGCAAACGCAGGAAAAGGCGATCGACCCGTGGCTGTTGTCGATCCTGGTCTGTCCGGTGACGCGCACGCCGCTGACGCATGATGCGCAGGCGGGCGAACTGGTCTCCGATGCCGCCGGCCTCGCCTTTCCGATTCGCGACGGCGTGCCGGTGCTGCTGGTCGAAGCGGCACGGCCGCTGTGAGCCGCGACCTGACGGGCAAGTGGAGCGGTATCTTCAACTATCCGCACACCAACCCGCCGACGGCGTTCGAGGCCGATATCGCCGATCTGGGCGGGTCGATCGTCGGCACGATCCATGAACCCGACCTGCATTCGGTGCCCCCCGGCGCGCTGATCGCTGCGGCGATCGACGGGCACCGCGACGGGGCCAGCGTGCGCTTTAGCAAATTCTACGACGATCGCGGGACGGAGGGCTATGGCGACATGGTCGTCTATGCCGGCGTGCTGAGCGACGATGGCTGCGAGATCAGCGGGCGGTGGGACATACCCGGCGTCTGGTCGGGCAGCTTCCTGATGATCCGCCCCGCGACCGAGCCGGTGGCGGTGGAGGAGACGGCCGAGGCGACCCGCGACGGGTCGGCTTGAGGGCAGGGCATGGCGCTGCTGCATCGCTTGCTGGGGCGCGCGGCGCGGATCGTCTGGCGAGTCACCCGGCCCCGGACGATCGGGGTGCGTGCGGTGCTGCTCGATCCCGCCGGTGCCCGGGTCGCACTGGTGCGGCATACTTATATCGACGGCTGGTATCTGCCCGGCGGCGGCGTGAAGAAGGGGGAGGGCGTCACCCAAGCGCTGCACCGCGAACTGGCGGAGGAGGTGGCGGTCACCGGTGCGACGGTCGAGCGGGTGCTGGGCGTCTATCACAACCGGCGTGAGGGCAAGGACGATCATGTCGTCGTCTATGTCGCGCGGGCGGGGAGCGACGCGCTGCACGGCGCGGATGCGCTGGAAGTCGCCGAAGTCGGGTGGTTCGCGCTCGACGCGCTGCCCGAAAGCACGACGCCGGCGACGCGGCGGCGGATTGGGGAGTTTCGGGACGGTGCGACCGGCAGCGGTGCATGGTAGCGGGGGACCGCTACCCCCGGATCGCGAGGACCAGCGCGGCGAGCAGCGCCAGCACGGTCGGGTAGAAGGTCAACGCGAAGCCGAAGGCGCGGGCGGCGGCTCCCCTACGATACCCGGCCCAGAAGCCTGCGCGCCCGACCGAAAAGCACAAGGCCAGCACCGCGATCGGCACGGCCGACCGATCGGTGGCGAGCGTCAATGCGGCATAGGCGATCGCCGCCAACACCGACTGTTCCAGCGTGTTCTGCGCGATGGCGCGACCATGGGCCACCGCGGGATCGGCATCGCCGCCGTCTATCGACAGGGTTGAAAGGAACCGGATGCGCGCGACGTTGCCGATCGCCGCGACACTCCACAGTCCGACAACGGCGAGGGTGACCGCCAATATTCGCAAGCGGTCCGCCAGGACATGGCCCGGATCGAACCGGAACGCCGCCAGCAGCGCGACGATGCCGACCCCCGCTGCACCCGCCATCCCGCGCGCGACCCCGCGCTGGACGGCGGACAGGGTCACGCGGGGATGCCCTGCAACAGCTTGGGCAGCTTGCCCGTCTCGCCGCGCGCTTCGGCCATGAACGCGGCTTTCAGCGGCGGGATCGAATCGACCGCCGACAGGCCGAAGCGCCGCACCGCACTCGCCGTCTTGCCGGGAATGCCGAACAGGCGGGTCAGCCCGTCGGTCGCCAGCGCCACCGCGAAGGTGTCCAGCCCGCGCCACCGTTGGTAGCGCTCCAGCAGATAGGGATCGCCGAGGTCCAGCCCGGTGCGCTTGCCCTCGACCAGCACCTCGGTCAGCGCCGCCACGTCGCGCAGGCCGAGGTTCAGCCCCTGTCCGGCAATCGGATGGATGCCATGCGCGGCGTCACCGACCAGCACCAGCCGGTCGGCGGTGATCCTGGCGGCATGGTGGAAGCCCAGGGGATAGCTCGACCGTGCCGACAGGTTCGACAGCTGGCCCAGGAACCCGCCCATCTTCTTCGATGCTTCGGCAAGGAAGGCGCGGTCGGACAGCTTCAGCATTGCCGGCCGATCCTTCGCATCGACCGTCCACACGATCGCCGAGCGATGGCCGTGCGCATCATCCTTCAGCGGCAGGATCGCGAACGGGCCGGCGGGGTAGAAGATCTCGTACGCGATATTCTCGTGCGGCACTTCGTGACCCAGCGTCGTGATGATCGCGGCATGGTCGTAGCTCCAGCGCGCGACGCGGATGCCCGCCGCCTCGCGCGTCGGCGAATTGCGGCCTTCGGCGGCGATCAGCAGCGGCGCGGTGAGCGTATCGCCGCCGGCGGTCGTCACCGTCACGCCATGCGCTTCGCGTCGGACGTCGATCGCGCGATCCTTGTACCGCAGGTCGACATGGGGCGACGCGACGGCGGCGTCGTAGATCGCCTGCCGCAACCGCTTGTTTTCGTACATCACGCCGACCGGATCGTCGGCGGCGTCGGGGATGAAATCGAGCTTGCCCGGTGCCAGCCCGTCGGTCGCGCGAATCGCCGCGATCGGGCAGCCTTCGTCGCCCAGCCCCGGCGCGATGCCGATCGCTTCGAACATGCGGTGCGTCGCGCTGGCGATGGCGGAGGCACGCCCGTCGAAGCCCGGCGCCAGCGTCACCGCCGGATCGGCCGGATCGAGGATGATCGAGGTCAGCCCGTGGACGCCCAGCGCCACGCCCAGCGTGCTGCCGACCAGCCCGCCGCCCAGGATGATGACGTCCGCCTGTGCCATGAAACCCGTCCCATCCGTAAAGTCGTTTCGTCCGAGTGGACTTAGGGTCTGGCGCGGCGCACCGCAACGCCGCCTTGACGGCGTGGCCCCGCGCGGCGCACATCGGGGCAGTATCGAACAAGGGTGGAACGAATGGCGACCAACGCGCAGCCGATGTTGTGGCGCGACGCGATGAAGGCGGGTGCGAAGCGCAGCGGGGCGATGATCGGCGCGACGTTGCTGTTCGTCGCCATGATCGTGATCGCCATCGCGCTTGCCAGCTATTCACCCGCCGACCCCTCGTTCAGCACGGCGGCGGGCGGGCCGGTCGCGAACAAGCTGGGGTCGGGCGGCGCGATGCTGGCCGACCTGCTGCTCACCCTGTTCGGCGTGCCCGTAGCGATGCTGCTGCCGCTAGGGCTGATCGTCAGCGTCCGGCTGTGGCGCGATGTGCCGGTGGGACCATGGCCGCGCATGGTGCGCGACTGCCTGATCGGCGTGCTCGCCATGGGCACCACGCTGGCGTTCGTGTCGGGCGAGGCGATCCTGTCGCTGCCCGCCGGCTATGGCGGGGTGATCGGATGGAGCATCGCGCAGGCGGTGCAGGGCCTGATCCACCTGATCGGCGTGCCGGTGGCGGAGCTGTGGACGATCCGCGTCGTGGCGCTGGCGACCGGGCTGTTCGGCGTGTGGCGCTGGGCCAAGGGGCTGACGATCGAGATTCCCGACGGCACCTTCCGCATGCCGAAGTTCGAACGCCGCGCTCGGGTCGGCGCGGACGAGGGCGACGTGCTGGTCGAGGACGACGACCTGCCGTTCGACCCGGCGCCCCGCGCGCCGCTGCTCGCCGATGACGAGGAGGACGACGACGTTCCCGCCCGGCCGCAGCCGCGCCGCGTCGCGCAGGCAGACGACCGCGCCCCGCCGGTCATCGCCGAGCGTGCGGCCTCGCCCGCACTCGCCAGCGCGCCGAAGCCCGCCAGCAGCGAGGGCCGCGACAATTTCGCGCTGCCGTCGATCGACCTGCTCGCCCCCCCGCCCGAATCGACCGGCCCCGCGATCGACAAGGCGGCGCTGGAGCGCAATTCGCGCCTGCTCGAAAGCGTGCTCGACGACTTCAACGTGAAGGGGCAGGTGGTGAAGGTCGCGCCCGGCCCGGTCGTGACCATGTACGAACTGGAGCCGGAACCGGGCATCCGCGCCAGCCGCGTGATCCAGCTGGCCGACGATATCGCGCGCAACATGTCGGCGATCTCCGCCCGCGTCGCGACGATTCCCGGCCGCACCGTGATCGGCATCGAACTGCCCAACCAGCGGCGCGAAATGGTGTCGTTGCGCGAACTGATCGCCAGCCAGGCGTTCGCCGACCAGAATGCGCAGCTCCCCATCGTGCTGGGCAAGAATATCGCCGGCGATCCGGTCGTCGCCGATTTGGCCCCCATGCCGCATCTGCTGGTCGCCGGTACGACCGGCTCGGGCAAGTCGGTCGGGCTGAACTGCATGATCCTGTCGCTGCTCTACCGGCTGACCCCGGACCAGTGCCGCATGATCATGATCGACCCGAAGATGCTGGAACTCAGCATGTATCGCGGCATCCCGCACCTCCTCGCCGATGTCGTCACTGACCCGCCCAAGGCGGTCCGCGCGCTGAAATGGGCGGTCGAGCAGATGGAGGACCGCTATCGCATGATGGCGTCGATCAACGTCCGCAGCCTCGCCAGCTTCAACGACAAGGTCCGCGCCTCGCTGGCCAAGGGGCAGAAGCTCGGCCGCAAGGTGCAGACCGGCTATGACGCCGACACCGGCACGCCGATCTATGAGGAAGAGACGCTCGACCTGACGCCGCTGCCGCAGATCGTGGTGATCGTCGACGAGTTGGCCGACCTGATGATGACCGCGGGCAAGGAAGTCGAGTTCCTGATCCAGCGCCTCGCGCAAAAGGCACGCGCGGCCGGCATCCACCTGATCATGGCGACGCAGCGGCCGTCGGTCGACGTCATCACCGGCGTCATCAAGGCGAACCTGCCGACGCGCATCAGCTTCCACGTCACGTCGAAGATCGATTCGCGCACCATCCTGGGCGAACAGGGTGCCGAGCAGCTGCTCGGGCGCGGCGACATGCTCTACATGCCTGGCGGGAAGGCGCTGGCCCGCGTCCACGGGCCCTTCGTCAGCGATGACGAGGTGCAGGCGGTGTCCGACTTCTGGCGCTCGCAGGGCGCGCCCGACTATATCGACGCGGTGGTCAACGAGCCGGAAGGCGATGCCGGCTTCAGCCTCGACGGTGCGCCGACCGGCGACGATTCGCCGGAGGAACAGACCTTCCGCCAAGCGTGTCAGCTGGTGGCGGAGAGCCAGAAGGCGTCGACCAGCTGGCTCCAGCGCCAGCTGCGCGTCGGGTACAACTCGGCGGCGCGGCTGATCGAGCGGATGGAGAAGGAGGGGCTGGTCTCGCGGCCGGACCATGTCGGCCGGCGCGAGGTACTGATGGACCCGGACGGGCGGCCGACGGGGTAAGTCGGTGCTTCCCCTTCTCCCTTCCGTTTGCTTCGAGCGCAGGTTCGAGCCTGTCGAGAACCGTAGTCGAGAAGGGGTTGCCTCAAACGGGGCGTTCTCGACTGCCGCTTCTCGGCAAGCTCGAAGCTGCTCGAACCTAACGGGGATGGGGTGGGGCGGGGGGGCGGAGTGAAACGCCTCTACCCCAAGTCCATCCATTCGTCCTGAGTAGCCGCTGAGCTTGTCGAAGCGGCGTATCGAAGGAGAGCGACAGGTGCTTCGATACGGGCTTTCGACTTCGCTCAGCCCCTACTCAGCACGAACGGAAAGGGGAACGTATCGCGCCTTCATCCTTTGGCAGCCGAACGCCCCAACTGCACGGACACCCCATGACCGACCTCCCCCTCAACGACGGCCGCACCATCCCCGCGCTCGGCTTCGGCACCTACAAGGTCCCCGCAGAAGACTCTTCCCGCCTGTCGCGTGAAGCGATCGATGCCGGATACCGCCTGATCGACACCGCTGCCTTCTACGGCAACGAAGCCGGCGTCGGCGAAGCGACCGCGAGCAGCGACGTTTTCGTCACCACCAAATTGTGGCGCGACGCCATGGGCTATGACAACGCCCTGAAAGCGTTCGACGCGAGCGCCGCGAAGCTGCCGCGGATCGACCTGTTCCTGATCCACTGGCCGATGCCGTCCGAGGGCCGCTATGTCGACACGTGGAAGGCGCTGGTGCGGCTGCATGAAGAGGGACGCGTGGCGTCGATCGGCGTATCGAACTTTTCGCCCGACCATCTCGACCGGATCGTCGATGCGACCGGCGTGGTACCCGCGCTCAATCAGATCGAACTGCATCCGACCTTCCAGCAACGCGCCGCGCGCGCCGAGCACGAACGGCTGGGCATCGTCACGCAGAGTTGGTCGCCGCTGGGGCAGGGCACGCTGCTGGCCGACCCGACCATCACCGCAATCGCACAGGAGGCGGGAGCGACCCCGGCGCAGGTGATCCTGGCTTGGCATCTCCAGGCCGGGCTGGGCGTGATCCCGAAGGCATCGTCGCGCAAGCGGATCGAAGAGAATCTCGCGGCACGGCAGGTGACGCTGACGCCCGAACAGGTGGCAAAACTCGACGCGATGGATCGCGAGGACGGCCGCTTGGGCCCGAACCCCGACACGCTCTAAGCTCCTCCCCGGCACGGGGGGGGCCATCCGCAGGATGGTGGAGGGGGGTGTCCGCATTACGGGACCGTTGCATTGCGAGGCGCACCCCCCTCTGACGCGAGCGGTCCCCCTCCCCGCAGGCGGGGAGGATTGCTAGAGGAAGCCATGCTCCCCATCCACGCCGTCCTGCCCCGCATCCTCGAGACGCTGCGCGACCGCACCTCCGCCGTCCTCGTCGCCCCGCCGGGTGCGGGCAAGACCACCGCCGTCGCCCCGGCGCTGCTGACCGAACCATGGGCGACCGGCGAAATCCTGCTCCTCTCCCCCCGCCGCATCGCCGCCCGCGCTGCGGCCGAGCGGATGGCCGCAACCGGCGGCGAACCCGTTGGCCAGACCTTCGGCTACGCCACCCGCATGGACAGCAAGCGGTCGGCGGCGACCCGCGTCACGGTGATGACCGAGGGCATCTTCGTCGCCCGTATCCAGGCCGATCCCGAACTGGCCGGCGTATCGGCAGTGCTGTTCGACGAAGTGCACGAACGCAGCCTCGACAGTGATTTCGGCCTCGCCCTCGCGCTCGACGCGCAGGCGGCGCTGCGGCCCGACCTGCGCATCCTCGCCATGTCGGCGACATTGGACGGCGAACGCTTCGCCGCGCTGATGGACGATGCGCCGGTGATCGAGAGCGAGGGGCGGTCCTACCCGCTCGACCTGCGCCATATCGGCCGCAATGCCGAGGCCCGGATCGAGGACTCGGTCGCCGCTGCGATCCGCCGCGCGCTCACCGAAGCGGAAGGCGGCATCCTCGCCTTCCTGCCCGGCGTTGCCGAGATCGAACGCACTGCCGAACGCATCGCCGTGCCTGAGGGCGCGGTGCTGCACCGGCTGCACGGGACGCTGCTGCCGGTCGAACAGCGCGCCGCCATCGCCCCCGATCCGCAAGGCCGGCGCAAGATCGTGCTGGCGACCAGCATTGCCGAAACCTCGCTGACACTGGACGGCATCCGCATCGTCGTCGATTCCGGCCTCGCCCGCCGTCCGCGCTACGACCGGTCGGCGGGCATGACGCGGCTGACCACGGAGCGGGCGAGCCAAGCCGCGGTCACCCAGCGCGCGGGGCGTGCCGCAAGGCAGGGGCCGGGCGTGGCCTATCGCCTGTGGGAGGCTGCCGCCACCGCCGGGCTGCCGCGCTTCGACCCGGCCGAGATATTGGAGGCCGACCTGTCGGCGCTGGTGCTCGAATGCGGCAAATGGGGCGTCACCGATCCGACGACGTTGCGCTGGCTCGACCCCCCGCCGGCGGCGGCGGTCGAGGAGGCGCGCACGCGTCTTGCCACGCTGGACGCGATCGATGCCGATGGCCGCCCGACGCCGCACGGCCTTGCCATCGCCGCGCTGCCGCTCAGCCCGCGCCTCGCCCATATGCTGATCCGCGCGGGCGAGGGCGGCTTTGCGGGCGCGGCGGCGGAGGTCGCGGTGCTGCTGGGCGAGCGGGGGCTGGGCGGCAACGACACCGATCTCGACCAGCGCCGCCGTCGCTGGCGGACCGAGCGCGGGCAGCGGGCCGAAGCGTCGCGCCGTTTGGCCGAGCGCTGGCGCAAGCTGGTCAAGGGCCGCGACGATCCTCCTGCCGATGCCCTGGCGCGCAGCGTCGCGCTAGCCTTTCCCGACCGGATCGCCAGACGGCGCGACGTGTCGGGCGAACGCTGGGCCTCGGTCGGCGGGCGCGGCTTCACGCTGGACGCGGCCGCGCTCGGATCGGCCGAATGGCTGGCGGTCGCGGAGACTCAGGGGCAGGCGGCCGGCGCACGCATCCTGTCGGCGGTGGCGATCGAACAGGCGACCGTCGAGCAACTGTTCGGCGATCGGATCGAGACGCGGCGCAGCGTCACCTTCGACCCCGCGACGCGCGGCGTGGTGGCGCTCCGCGAACGCCGGCTGGGTGCGATCCGGCTGTCGTCGGGTCCCGATGCCGCAGCGTCGCCGGACGAGATCGTCGCGGCACTGACCGAAGGTGCGCGGCGCGACCTTTCACTCTTGCCATGGGAGGGGGCGGATGCTCTTCGCCGCCGTTCGGCCTATGTCGCGGCGATGCTGGGCCAGCCCGATCCGCTCGGCGACGACGCGCTGACGGCTACGATCGACGACTGGCTGCCACCGTTGCTGGCCGGCAAGCGCCGGCTCGACGCGGTGACCGGGCTGCACGACGCGCTGGAGCAACAGGCGGGCTGGGACTGGATGCAACAGGTCCGCCGCCTTGCGCCCGCCCGCTTCGAAAGTCCCGCCGGATCGAGCCACGCGATCGACTATGCCGCCGAAGGGGGGCCGCGCGTCGAACTGCGCGTGCAAGCACTGTTCGGATTGGCGACGCATCCGATGGTCGCGGGCCAGCCGCTGACGCTCAGCCTGACCTCCCCCGCGGGGCGGCCGATCCAGACGACGAAGGATTTGCCGGGCTTCTGGGCGGGATCATGGCGCGACGTGTCGAAGGAAATGCGCGGCCGCTATCCGCGCCATCCCTGGCCCCACGATCCGGCGGCGGCGTCGGCGACGCTGAGGACGAAGAAGGCGGATGCGCGGCGGGGGTGACGTCACCCGCACCACCCCGTTCGGTTCGAGCAGCTTCGAGCCTGTCGAGAAGCAACAGTCGAGAACTGGGTCGTTTGGGGTAACCCCTTCTCGACTTCGATTCTCGACAGGCTCGAACCTGCGCTCGAAGCAGACGGGGAAAGGGTAGGAGCCGCTACCCCTCGCCATGCCCCTTGGCCAGATATTCCTCCGATCGCATCTCCTCCAACCGGCTGATCGTCCGGTCGAATTCGAACCGCCCGTCGCCGGTCGGGTACAGGTCACCCGGTTGTGCGTCCGCCGCCGCCAGCAGCTTCACCCGATATTCGTACAGCGCGTCGATCAGCGTCACGAACCGCGCCGCTTCGTTGCGGTTCTCGGGGCCCAGGACCGGAATGCCGACCAGAATGACGGTGTGAAAGGTCCGCGCCACCTCCAGATAGTCGGGCGCGCCGCGCGCCTCGCCGCACAGCCGCTTGAAGCTGAAGACCGCGACGCCCTTCAGCGCCTTGGGCACATGCAGCGTACGCCCGCCGATATCGAGGTCGCACGACGGGACATGCGCCGCATCCTCGACCGGATAATCGGTCAGGCGGAAGAACGCCGCCGACAGCGCCTCGGTCGCCGCCGGGCCGTTCGGCACCAGCCAGGTATCGACCGCGCCCAGCCGGTCGCGGCGATAATCGGTCGGGCCGTTCAGCGGCAGGACGTCGAGGTTCGATTCGAGCAGATGGATGAACGGCAGGAAGCTGTCGCGCTGCAACCCGTCCTTGTAGAGATCGACCGGCGGCCGGTTCGACGTCGCCACCATCGTCACGCCATGCGTCATCATCTCGGTAAACAGCCGCGAGAGCACCATCGCGTCGGCGGTGTTGTTGATGACCATCTCGTCGAACGCGAGCAGCTTCAGGTCCTTCGCCAGCGCCTCGGCGACCGGCGGCACCGGGTTGCCCGCTTCCTTGGCGCGCTCGGTGGCAAGGCGGGCGTGGACCTCGATCATGAAGGCATGGAAATGGACGCGGCGTTTGGCCGGTTCGGCGACGCAGTCGTAGAACAGGTCCATCAGCATCGACTTGCCGCGCCCGACCCCGCCCCACAGGTAGACGCCGCGCGGGGGAGCGACATCCTTGCCGGTCAGGCGCGCGAACAGGCCGCGCTTGGGCGGATGGTCGATGGCGTCGGCCAGCAACGATAGGCGTTCGGCGGCGGCGCGCTGTTCGGGATCGGGGCGGAGTTCGCCGGCGGCGACGAGGTGGTCGTAGCGGGTGAGGACGGTCATGGCAGGATCATTCCCGGTGAATGACCCCTCCGTTTATCCTGAGTAGCCATTGAGCTTGTCGAAAGGGCGTATCGAAGGATCGTCGCCAACGGTAGCGGTCCTTCGATACGCGTCTTCGACAGGCTCAGCCGCTACTCAGGACGAACGGGTGGTGCGAGCAACACCGCCCGAACGGATCAGATGATCCGCTCGACTTCCATCTTCTTGATCTCGGCGATCGCCTTGGCCGGGTTCAGCCCCTTCGGGCACACGTTCGCGCAGTTCATGATCGTGTGGCAACGATACAGGCGGAACGGATCTTCCAGCTCGTCGAGGCGCTCGCCGGTCATCTCGTCACGGCTGTCGGCCAGCCAGCGATAGGCCTGCAGCAGGATCGCGGGCCCCAGGAACTTGTCGCTGTTCCACCAGTAGCTCGGGCACGAGGTCGAGCAGCACGCGCACAGGATGCATTCGTACAGCCCGTCCAGCTTGCTGCGGTCTTCCGGCGACTGGAGCCGTTCCTTGCCCGCGGGTTCCGGGGTCACGGTCTGCAGCCACGGCTTGATCGACGCGTACTGCGCATAGAAATGCGTGAAGTCCGGCACCAGGTCCTTGATGACGTCCATGTGCGGCAGCGGGGTGATGCGGATATCGCCCTTGATATCCTCGATCGCGGTGGTGCAGGCGAGGCCGTTGCGGCCGTCGATGTTCATCGAACACGACCCGCAAATCCCCTCCCGGCACGACCGGCGGAAGGTAAGCGAGGGGTCCTGCTCCGACTTCATCTTGATGAGCGCGTCGAGCACCATCGGGCCGCATTCGTCCAGATCGATCTCGAAATCGTCGTAGCGCGGATTCTGTCCCGAATCGGGGTCGTAGCGATAGACCTTGAATTTCTTGATCCGGCCCGAGGTCGCCGACTTGTGGGTCGTGCCCTTCTTGACGACGCTGTTCTTGGGCAAACGGAATTCGGCCATGATACTCGCTCGGTTCGGTCAGGGGGTGGCAATTCCACCCGGTCTGCGGGTCAGATACATGACAGGTGGGGATGCCGCAAACGCGAACAAGGGAAAATTGCCCATAGGGGTAGGCTTCTTCCGATCCTCCCCGCTTGCGGGGAGGGGGACCAGCGAAGCTGGTGGAGGGGGCGGGCCGCATACGAAACCGTTGCGTTGCGAGGCGAACCCCCTCCACCATGCTGCGCATGGTCCCCCTCCCCGCGGAGCGGGGAGGAGCTTTAGACCGCCGGCAATCCTTCCAGCAGCTTGTCGAGCGTCGCCGGATAGTCGCGCACCCGCACGCCGGTCGCATTGTAGATCGCGTTCAGCACCGCCGCGCCCGCACCGCCGATGCCCAGTTCGCCGATCCCCTTGGCATGAAGCGGATTTGCATGGGGATCGCGTTCGTCGAGGAAGGCGATGTCCATGTGCGGAATGTCGGCATGCGCCGGCACATGATATTCGGCTAGGTCGTGGTTGACGATACGCCCGTCGCGATCGTCATGGACCAGTTCCTCGGTCAGCGCGGTGCCGATACCGAACACGATGCCGCCGATGCACTGCGACCGCGCGGTCTGCTGGTTCAGGATGCGCCCGGCCTCGAACGTCGAATGCCAGCGCACGACCCGCACCTCGCCGGTGACGGCATGGACCTTCACCTCGCAGAAATGCGCGCCATAGCTCGCCTGCGTCGTTTCCTTTTCCTGTTTGCCCGGTTCGATCGATCCGGTGGCGGTCAGCCCGTCGCCGACCAGATCGCCGATCGGCACCCGGCGGTTGCCGGCGATTGCGTGACCGTCCTTGAGCGTCAGGTCGTCGGCGTCGACGTCCATCGCCTTGGCCAGCTTTTCGCGCAACGCCTGCGCCGCCAGATAGACCGACGACCCGCTGCTGCCGGCACCCCATGATCCGCCCGACCCGGCGCCCGGCGGCGACTTGGTATCGCCCAGATGCACCGCGACCCGCTCGACCGGCAGGCCGAGCAACTCGCCCGCAATCTGGGCGAGGATGGTGTAGGTGCCGGTGCCGATATCGGTCATGTCGGTTTCGACCAGCGCCCGCCCGTCGGGACCGATCGACACCTGCGCTTCGCTCGGTTGCAGCATGTTGGTGCGGGTGGTCGATGCCATGCCCTGCCCGATGAGCCAGTCGCCATCGCGTTTCGCACCGGGCGTCTGGTTGCGCTGATCCCAGCCGAACGCCTTCGCCCCGGCGTCGAGGCAGCGGGTCAGCGACCGGGTGGAAAAGGGCACGTCCTTCTGCGGATCGCGGCTCGGATCGTTGCGGCGACGCAACTCGACCGGATCGATCCCGACCTTTTCCGCCAGCTCGTCCATCGCATTTTCCAGCGCGAGCAGCCCGACCGCTTCGCCCGGCGCGCGCATCGATCCCGACAGGGTCTGGTTCAGCTCGACCAGATCGTGGCTGATGACCCGGTTCTCGCCGCCATAGAGGAATTGCGTCGCCTGTCCGGCCGGCTCGAAATAGCCCTCGCCCGGCAGGTTCGAACACAGCGTCTCGTGCCCGATCCCGGTCAGCCGCCCCTCGGCATCGGCGGCAAGGCGGAAGCGTTGCTGCGTGTTCGACCGGCGCACCGTCGCGTCGAACACCTGCTGGCGGGTCATCACCGTCTTGACCGGCCGCCCGACCGCCTTCGCCGCGATCGCGGTGGCCACCGTATCGGGGGAGATGCCGAGCTTCGACCCGAAACCGCCGCCGATATAGCGCGCGACGATCCGCACCTTCGATTGCCGTTCGCCCAGCGACTTGGCGAGCTGCTGCTTGTCCGACGACGGCATCTGCAGCGACCCGTAGAGCGTCAGCCCGTCCTCGTCCCACAGCGCGATCGATGCATGCGGCTCCATCGCGGCCGAATTTTGCGACGGGGTGCGCCACACATCGTCCACGGTGAACGCTGCGTCCGCCATCGCTTTGTCGAGGTCGCCCTGGCGGTGATAGGGCGGCATCGATCCCGGCGGGGGTTTGATCGCGTCGTCGATATGGTCGTCGAAGGTGAAGACGCCCTCGGTCGGTTCATGGCGGATCGACACCAGCTGCGCCGCGTCGCGCGCCACCTCGAAACTCTCCGCGACGACGATCGCGACCGGCTCGCCGAAATAGGCGACGTCCTTGACGCCCTGCGTCGGCGCCTCGGTCTCGCCGCCCTGCTGCGCGTTGCGGATGAAGGTTTTCAGGTCGACCACGACGTCGATGACGCCCGGCAGGGCCTTGGCCCCTTCGGCATCGATCGACGTGATCGTACCGGCGGCAAAGGGCGCGCGGACGAGGAAGCCGTAAGCGAGGTTCGGAAAGTCATATTCGGCGGAATAGGTCGCCTTGCCCGCGACCTTCAGCGGACCGTCGATCCGTTCGATCCCCTTGCCGATGATCCCCTGCACGCCGCTGTCGAGCAGGCTGGTGTCGACGGGCTTGTCCATGCGCAATGCGTTCTGGGTCATGCGGTCAGCTCCCGCAGCGTCGCGATCAGCGTGCGCCGGGTCAGAGGAATCTTGAAGTCGTTGGAGCCGTAGCCTTTCGCGTCGCGCAGCAGCACGTCGGCAGCTTCGGCGAACAGCGCGTCCGACGGCGCCTGCCCGACCAGCACCCGCTCGACCGCTTCGTCGCGCCACGGCATGGGCCCCAGGCCACCGAAGGCGAGTTGGGCGGAGGTGATCTTGCCGTCCCTGACCGCCACGATTCCGGCGACCGACACCAGGGCAAACGCATAGGACGCCCGGTCGCGCACCTTGCGATAGGTCTGCCTGCCCTCGGGAGCCGGCGGCAGTTCGATATGGGTGATCAACTCGCCCTGCCGCAGCACATTCTCCACGTCCGGCGTGTCGCCGGGCAGGCGGTAGAAATCGCCGATCGCGATTCGCCGTTTTTCGCCATCGCCGCCCAGCGTCACGATCGTCGCGTCGAGCGCGCGCATCGCGACGCCCATGTCGCTGGGATGCGTCGCGATGCAATGCTCGCTGGTGCCCAGCACGGCGAGGATGCGGTTGAAGCCGTCCTTCGCATCGCAACCCGATCCCGGCACCCGCTTGTTGCAGCGCGCCGCCGTCTCGTAGAAATAATAGCAGCGGGTGCGTTGCAGCAGGTTGCCGCCGGTCGATGCCTTGTTGCGCAACTGCCCCGACGCGCCGGCCAGCAGCGCGCGGCTGAGCACTTCGTAGCGGTCGCGAACGATCGGATCGGCCGCCAGGTCGGAATTGGGCACCAGCGCGCCGATGCGGATGCCGCCGCCATCCATCTCCTCGATCCGGTCGAGCGGCAACCGGCTGATATCCACCAGCCGTGCGGGCGTCTCGATCTGCAATTTCATCAGGTCGAGCAGGTTGGTCCCGCCCGCGATGAATTTCGTGTCGCTGATCCCGCCTTCGCGGACCGCGGCTTCGGCGCTGTCCGCCTTGGCATAGTTGAACAACTTCATGCCGCCGTCTCCACCTCGGCATCGGCAACCTCGCGGATCGCATCAACGATGTTGGGATAGGCCGAACAACGGCACAGATTGCCGCTCATCCGCTCGCGGATTTCGTCGTCGGTGAAATCGGGATCGTCGAGGTCCGCGCTGACATGGCTCGGCCAACCCTTCTTTACCTCGTCCAGCATGCCGACCGCCGAACAGATCTGCCCCGGCGTGCAGTATCCGCACTGGAACCCGTCATGCTTGACGAACGCGGCCTGCAGCGGATGCAGGTCCTCGGGCGTGCCCAGCCCCTCGATCGTCACGATGTCGTCATCCTGATGCATCACGGCGAGCGTGAGGCAGGCATTGATGCGGCGGCCGTTCACCAGCACGGTGCACGCCCCGCATTGGCCATGATCGCAGCCCTTCTTGCTGCCGGTGAGCGAGAGATGTTCGCGCAGCAGGTCGAGCAAGGAGGTGCGGATGTCCGCCTCCGCCTGATACGGCTGTCCGTTGATGGTGAATTGCATGAGGGCGCGCTCCGTTGGTCGTCAGGGCTAACGTTCGCCAACCAAAGGGTTTCCTGTTGCGAGAGGGTCGCAGATGTTGGGGTTGGTGATGGCGGGAATTCTGGGGGCGACGATGGTGACGGCAGAGGCTCCGCTCGACAGGACGCCGATCGTGATCGCCCATCGCGGCGCCAGCGGATCGCGCCCCGAACATACGCTCGCCGCCTATGAACTGGCGATCGAACAGGGGGCGGACTTCATCGAACCCGACCTCGTGCTGACGAAGGACAATGTGTTCGTCGCCCGGCACGAGAACGAGATTTCGGAAACTACCGACGTCGCCGAGCATCCTGAATTCGCCACTCGCCGCACGACCAAGACTATCGACGGCGTGGCGATGACCGGCTGGTTCACCGAGGATTTCACCCTCGCCGAACTGCGCACGCTGCGCGCGAAGGAACGCCTGCCGCTGCTGCGTCCCGACAACAAGGCTTATGACGGCCGGCAACCGGTGCCGACCCTCGCCGAGGTCATTGCGCTGGCCAAGCGTGCCACCGCCGCGACCGGCCGTACCATCGGCATCTACCCAGAAACCAAGCACCCGACCTATTTCGCCTTGATCGGCCATCCGATGGAGGCGCGGCTGGTCGCCGAACTGCGCGCCGCCGGCTGGGACAGCGCCACGGCGCCGGTGTTCATCCAGTCGTTCGAGGTGAACAACCTCAAGGCGCTGAAGAAACTGACCAAAATCCGCCTGATCCAGCTGATGAACGACACCGGCGGCCCGGCCGATCATCCGGTCGACGATTATGCGACGATGGCGACCCCGGCGGGGTTGAAGGCGGTGGCGACCTATGCCTGGGGCATCGGCCCGAACAAGGTCATGATCGCGGGCGGCAAGCCGCTGGTCCGCGACGCCCATGCGGCGGGCCTGCGCGTCCATCCCTGGACGTACCGCGCCGAGAATATCTTCTTGCCCGAAGCGTATCGCGTGCCGGGCGATCCCGCGACGCACGGCCGGATCGGGCAGGAGATCGCCGATGCGGTCGCGGCGGGCGTCGATGGTTTCTTCACCGATTACCCGCTAATCGGGGCGCAGATACGCGACAAACCCTATTGAGGATTCGGAACCGATGCGACTGGCGTGGATGGTGTTGGCGGTAGCGCCGCTGACCGGTGGGTGCGTCAGCACGGTATGGGACGTCGCGACCGCTCCGGTCCGCGCCGGCGCGCAGGTGATCGACTGGACCACCACCAGCCAGTCGGAAGCCGACCGCAATTACGGCCGCAAGATGCGCAAGAAGGAAGCCCGCGAGGGCCGCGAAATGCGCAAGGAAGAAGCGCGGCGTCGGCGGGAGGAACGACGCCGCAACGACGATTGAGCGGTCACCGAGAATCGGCGCTCGTCCCAAACGTCACCCCAGCGCAGGCTGGGGTCTCTCGCGGATCCTGTCCCGCCCGATAACCGGGAGACCCCAGCCTGCGCTGGGGTGACGTCCGTGGCGGGGTATGACGAACAGCAAATCCTACCGATTCCCCGCCAGCGCCATCGCCACCGCGCGCAGCACGATCAGCCGGGTCTGCACGCCATAATGGCTGCTCACCACCTCGACCGCGCGGCATCCCGGTTCACCCGGCGCATGACAGCCAAGGCCATTAACCAGCCCGTCGCTGGCGCTCCAGATCGCGGTGGCGGGAACCGGCAGCGGCCGGCGCACTTCGTCGGCCAGCGCCAACACGGCGGGGTCGTCGACCGATTCGCCGCTGATCCATTCGTACAGCCGCCACACCCGCGTCGATCGCGCCGGCCCGGCATAGGGGCTGGCGACCGTCACCACCTGTTCGATCAGATCGGGCCGGCGATGCGCGACCAGCCGCGCCATGATCCCCCCCATGCTGACCCCGACCATCGCCACCGGCCGACCGGCCACCTGTGCCAGAGCATCGACCCGGTCGATCAGCGCGCTCGCATCCGTCCCGATACTGCGCTGCCCGAAATTGCGACCCAATCCCCAGCCGGATGGCGCGTGGCCCAAGTCGCGCAGATAGCGCGCCATGATCGTCATCGACCGGTCACTGTTGAACAGGCCGGGCAGCAGCATCACCGGCTCTCCGGAGGCACGCGGCACCCCCGCCAACGCCTGCCGCCACCGGAACGGCACGCCGGCCAGTGCCAGCGCGGCGCGCGGCGTCTCGATCAGGAACTGGCCGAGCGGGGGCGGGGGCAGGGTTTCTACAGCCACGCCGTCACCGTCACCGGAAACGGCGTCCACCGCCCCATCGGCACGCCCGCCGCGCGCAGCATCCGCCCGGTCCACGAATTGCACGTCTCGACCGCACTATAGCGCCCCCGCGCGACGTAGAAGGCATCGGACGGGCCATAGCCATGCACCGGGTCGGTCCGCGCGGCAAAGCTCGCGCGGATCGCGGCCACCAGCCGGCGATATTGGTCGGGCGTCAGCATCACCGGATAAACGCCCGGCTCGCCTACCGGCTCCGGCAGGTGCCCGACATGCATCACGACCGCATCGCTGCCGATCGCGGCGGCGGCGATGGTCGCGGGCCGGACATCGGCCCAGCTCGGCGTGCCGAGATAAAAGGCGCGGTCGCCCCAGCCGATCGACAGCCACCCATGGCCGGTATAGCGCGGATCGGCCAGATCGCCTGCCCGTACCAGATCGTCGAACCCCATGCCCGCGGCATGCTTGGGCAGGACGATGCCGGTATGGATGCCGTTATCCTCGACATAGATGCGGATGCCCTGCGCCGGCGGTGCCTGTCCGCCCGCCGGGATCGCCCCGCCGACCAGCCCGGCGAACAGGTACAGCAGCAGGGTCAGCACGACCGCGCCCACCATACCAGCCATTCGGCGCAGCCATTTCCGTCGCATCGTTTCCCATGCTACTATTTGCGGATGGCAAGCGAAACCCATGTACTCGACCGCCCGCCCGCCGGGGCCAATGCCGACTGGACGATCCCGCAGCGCTGGGACGCCTATAGCGCCGAAGACCATGCGACGTGGGACACGCTCTATGCGCGGCAGATGAAGTTGCTGCCCGGTCGTGCGTCGGACGCGTTCCTGCGCGGGCTCGATGCGCTCAAGCTGTCCGAATCGGGCATCCCCGATTTCGAGGAACTGTCCGACCGGCTGGAGGCGCTGACCGGCTGGCGGGTGGTCGCGGTGCCCGGGCTGGTGCCCGACGACGTCTTCTTCACCCACATGGCCAATCGCCGCTTCGTCGCCGGCAACTTCATCCGCCGCCCCGACCAGCTCGATTACCTGCAGGAACCCGACGTCTTCCACGACGTGTTCGGCCATGTGCCGATGCTCGCCGACCCGGTCTTCGCCGACTATCTGGCCGCCTATGGCCGCGGCGGCCTGCGCGCGCTCGAACTCGGCTCGCTCAAGCAGTTGGCGCGGCTCTACTGGTACACGGTCGAATTCGGGCTGGTGCAGGAGCCGGAGGGCCTGCGCATCTATGGCGCCGGCATCGTGTCGAGCGCGTCGGAGACCCGCTTCTCGCTCGACGATCCCAGCCCCAACCGGATCATGCTCGACCTCGCCCGCGTGATGCGCACCGATTACCGGATCGACGATTTCCAGCAGACCTATTTCGTCATCCCCAGCTTCGACGAACTGCTGCGCCTGACCGTCGAGACCGACTTCGCGCCGGTCTACGAAGCGATCCGCGAGGAGCAGGAGATTGCGGTGGATGAGGTGCTACCGAAGGATGACGTCGTCACCGAAGGCACGCAGCACTACGCCCGGTCGAAGGCCTGAAAGCTCCTCCCCGCTGCGCGGGGAGGATCTCACAAATCCAACGCCCACCCGTCGCGGCCCTTGGGATCGATCGGCGCGGTCGGCACGAACCGCTCGGCCCCGGCGGTCAGCCGCAGCACGCTCCAGTCGCCCCGCCGGTCGACGTCCTCCAGCGAACAGCCGCACGCCGCATAGGCCGCGACCACATCCGCGCGCTGCGTCTCCAGCAACCCGGCCAGCACGATCGTCGCGTGGGCGGCGGCGATCGCCGCCACTTCCGGCGCCATCGACATCAGCGGCCCGGCAAGGATGTTGGCGATCAACAGGTCGTACGGCGCCGCCGCGGTGATATCGTCGGACAGCGCGCCATCGGCCACCACCAGTTCGACCCGATCGACCGCGTTCAGCGTCGCATTCACCGCGGTCACGTCGATCGCGACGGGATCGATATCGGTCGCGATCACCCGCGCCGTCGGCCACAGCTCGCGCGCGGCAAAGGCGAGCAGGCCGGTCCCGGTGCCCAGGTCGATGACGTTCCGGAAATCCCGGTCCGCCATCCGGTCGAGCATCGCCAGGCACCCGCTGGTCGTCTCGTGGTGCCCGGTCCCGAACGCCCGTCCGGCATCGATCAAAAACGCCCGCGCGCCCGCCGGCACCGCATCGGCATAGGCGGCGGTATGGACGAAGAAGCGCCCGACATGCAGCGGCTCCAGCCCCGCCTGGCTCATCGTCACCCAATCCTCGTCGCCCAGCGCCTCGACCTGCGGTGGCGTGCCCGCCGCACTCGGCACCAGCGCGGCGATCGCGGCGATGGCGGCATCGTCCGGCTCGGCCTCGAAATAGGCGTCCAGCCGCCACGTCTCGGTATCGTCCTCGACCGTCTCGGTGGTCATCAGCACCGGCGCGGGATCGATGCCGAAATCCTCGGCTGCATCGATCGTCTCCGCCTCGGCGCGGGTGCAGGGGAGGGTGAGTTTCCAGCTCATCGTGCGGGAGCCGTCAGGGTCGGGGATGCCATGGCCGCGCGGTGTAGGCGCGGGCGCGGGGACATTCAATGCGCGGCCCGATCAAGGCAACATCCCCCGGACTTGATCCGGGGTCCCGCTCCTGTTGGTGCTGTCCGTAGGAGGCGGAACCCCGGACCAGGTCCGGGGGCAGGGGGTGCCGCGCTTACGCGGCGACCTTGCTGATGAACTCGACGGTGCTCGCCTTGAGCGAGCCCAGCTCGCCGTCCAGCAAGAAGAAGCCGTCGCCGACCCGGTCGATTTCCGACGCCACCGTTTCGGTATCCTCGCGGATCGCGGCGATGGTCGACGACATCGAATCGGCGGCCAGCGCGGTTTCGTCGACCGCGGCGGTGATCGCGGTCACGGTCTGCGCCTGCACCTCCATCGCGCTGCGGATGCGGTTGGCGCTTTCCTGCACTTCGGTCACGGTCGAGCGGATCGATGCGTTGGTCTCGACCGTCGAGCGCGTGGCCGCCTGGATCGCGGCGATCTTGGCGGCGATGTCGTCGGTCGCGCGGGCGGTCTGGCTGGCGAGGCTCTTCACCTCCTGCGCCACCACCGCAAAGCCGCGGCCGGCATCACCCGCGCGGGCGGCCTCGATCGTGGCGTTGAGCGCCAGCAGGTTGGTCTGCCCGGCAATGTCGCGGATCAGCCCCAGGATCGATTCGATCGACTTGGCATGGTCCGACAGCGCTTCCGACATGCCGACGGCGGTGCCGGCCTGTTCCGACGCGCGGGTGGCGATCTCGGCGGCGGCCTCGACCTCCATCCGCGCATCCTCGATCGCGCGGATCAGCCCGGCGGAGGTGGCGGCGGCTTCGCGCATCGCGACCGCCGACTGTTCGGCGGCGGCGGCGACTTCGGACGCCTTGCCCAGCATGCCGCGGACATTGGCCGAAGACCGGCTGGCATGGATGCGCAGCGTGTCGCTCTCGCGGCTCGCCCGCTCGACCGTCGCGCCGATATTGTCGCGGAACTCATGCGCCAGCTGGTCGCGCGATTCCTGCAGATCGTATTGGAGATAGGCGTTGAACAGCGACACGAACACTTCGGATTCCAGCGACCGCAGCCGGAACAGCAGCTCGGCGGCATAGCGGAACGCGGCTTCGTCCTCGATCCCGCGACGCAGCACGTCCAGCAGCGTGCGCGCGCCGGCATCGCCCATCGACAGGATCGCGGTCAGCGTGACGTCGGCGGCGAATGCGCTGGCGACGGTCCGCTCGCACGATTCTACCCAGGCCAGGCCGGTCAGGTTGGTGAAGCGGTTGCGCAGATAGGCGACGCCCAGCTCGATCATCCGGTCGTAGTTGCGGTGCATGCTGTTCGCCCCGCCGACCTTTTGCGACTGCTGGAAATGCGCGGCGGCGACTTCGCGGGCATGCGGTTCGATGATGGTCCACAGCTCGCGCGCGGCGGCAACGTCTTCGGCGGAAATGTTGAACAGGTGCAGGCGCTCTTGCAGATCGATCGTCCGGCTCACGCTTTCCGGTGCCGGCAGCTTCCTGGTCCCCACGATTCGCTTCCCCTGTTCGCTGGCGCCCGCAACTGGCACGGCGGACCCCTGTAGCTGCCGGGGGTAACGTGCAGGCGTTAACAGTCGGTTGACCACGGGTCGGGCGTCGTTCGCGCAATGCCGGGGCCGGCCCTTTCGTGCATGCAGACTTGCATCGGCGGGGCGGGTGCGTAGATAGGCCACAATCGCTGGAAATCCGCATCCGCCCGACGTGGCTGCGCGCGCTGCTTTGAGGAATGTCCGACTTGGCCATGGTCCGCCCGAAAAACCGCCCCGTTTCGCCCCATCTCCAGGTCTGGCGCTGGGGGCCGAACATGCTGGTGTCGATCCTGCACCGCGCGACCGGCGTCGCCATGGGCACGGTCGGCCTCGCGCTGTTCGTGTGGTGGTTGGCCGCACTGTCGGGTGGCGAGGACAGCTATGCCCGCTTCCTGTCGTGGTTCACCGGGCCGTTCGCGCCCATCGGCTATCTGGTCGGCATCGGTCTCAGCTTCGCGCTGTTCCAGCATATCGGCAACGGCATCCGCCATTTCTTCATGGATATCGGCGCGAATTTCGAACTGAAGGGCAACCGGCAGAGCGCGGTCGCGACGATCGTGTTCGCCGCCTGCGCGACTGCCGCGCTGTGGGCCTGGCTGCTGGTGGGGAAGCACTGATGGGTAACGGAACCAGCATCGGCCGCGTTCGCGGCCTGGGATCGGCCAAGGCCGGTGCGCATCATTTCTGGCATCAGCGGCTGACGGCGGTCTCGAACCTCGTCCTCATGCTGTGGTTCGTGCTCTCGCTCGCGCTGCTGCCCGCCTATGACTACGACACCGTCTATGCGTGGGTGTCGTCGGCATGGGGCGCGGTGCCGCTGATCCTGCTCGCCACTTCGGTCTTTTACCATGCCAAGATGGGCCTGCAGACCGTGATCGAGGATTATCAGCATGACGAAACGCGCGTCGTCGCGCTGATCGCGCTGAACCTCGTCTATGGCGCGGGCTGGCTGCTCGCCGCCTTCTCGATCCTCCGCATCGCTTTCACCGGGACGCCCGCATAATGGCCACCGACGCTTACAAGATCATCGACCACACCTATGACGCGATCGTCGTGGGTGCGGGCGGCTCCGGCCTTCGCGCCACCATGGGCATCGCCGAAGCCGGCCTGAAGACCGCCTGCATCACCAAGGTGTTCCCGACCCGCAGCCACACCGTCGCGGCACAGGGCGGCATCGCCGCCAGCCTCGGCAACAATTCGCCCGACCACTGGTCGTGGCACATGTACGACACCGTCAAGGGTTCCGACTGGCTCGGCGACCAGGACGCGATCGAATATATGGTCCGCGAAGCCCCGGCGGCGGTGATCGAACTGGAACATGCCGGCGTGCCGTTCAGCCGGAACGAGGACGGGACGATCTACCAGCGTCCGTTCGGCGGCCATATGCAGAATATGGGCGAAGGCCCCCCGGTGCAGCGCACCTGCGCCGCCGCCGACCGTACCGGCCACGCCATGCTCCACGCGCTGTACCAGCAGTCGCTGAAGTATGACGCCGACTTCTTCATCGAATATTTCGCGCTCGACCTGATCATGGAGGACACGCCCGAGGGCAAGGTCTGCCGTGGCGTGATTGCGCTGTGCATGGAAGACGGGTCGATCCACCGTTTCCGTGCCCATTCGGTCGTGCTGGCGACCGGCGGCTATGGCCGCTGCTATTTCTCGGCGACTTCCGCGCATAGCTGCACCGGCGACGGCGGCGGCATGGTGCTGCGCGCCGGCCTGCCGTTGCAGGACATGGAATTCGTCCAGTTCCACCCGACCGGCATCTACGGCGCGGGCGTGCTCATCACCGAGGGCGCACGCGGCGAGGGCGGTTACCTGACCAACAAGGACGGCGAGCGGTTCATGGAACGCTACGCCCCCTCCGCCAGGGACCTCGCCAGCCGCGACGTCGTCAGCCGGTCGATGGCGATGGAGATGCGCGAAGGGCGCGGCGTCGGCAAGGACGGCGACCATATCTTCCTGCACCTCGACCATATCGATCCGAAGGTGCTGGCCGAACGCCTGCCGGGCATCACCGAAACCGGCAAGATCTTCGCCGGCGTCGACCTGACCCGCCAGCCGCTGCCCGTCACCCCGACGGTCCATTATAACATGGGCGGCATCCCCTGTAATTATCACGGCGAAGTCGTCACCATCAAGGACGGCAACCCGGACGCGGTCGTGCCCGGCCTGTTCGCGGTCGGCGAAGCGGCCTGCGTGTCGGTGCACGGCGCCAACCGTCTCGGCTCCAACTCGCTGATCGATCTGGTCGTGTTCGGTCGTGCGACGGGCCTGCGGCTCAAGGAAACCCTGAAGCCGAACACCCCGCACAAGCCGCTGCCGGAAGGGTCGGCCGACCTCGCGCTCGCCCGCCTCGACAAGTTCCGCAACGCGAGCGGCAGCAAGCCGACCGCGCAGATCCGCCTCGACATGCAGAAGACGATGCAGAAGCACTGCGCCGTGTTCCGCGACGACGCGCTGCTGAACGAAGGCGTGACGATGATGGAGGATATCTATCGCTCGTTCGCCGACGTGCACGTCACCGACAAGTCGCTGATCTGGAACACCGATCTGGTCGAGACGCTCGAGCTCGACAATCTGCTGGCGCAGGCGATGGTGACGATCAAGTCGGCGCAGAACCGCAAGGAAAGCCGCGGCGCGCATGTGAACGAGGATTTCCCCGATCGCGACGACGCCAACTGGATGAAGCACACCATCGCGACCTTCGACGGCTGGGGCGGCACGCTCGGCACCACCGCGATCGATTATCGCCCGGTGCACGACTATACGCTGACCGACGAGATCGAATATATCAAGCCGAAGAAGCGGGTGTACTGAGCCTGTTTTCAAACGGTTGAGGGAAGGGCGATCGGTGCGGACCGGTCGCCCTTTTTGATTCACGCGAAGGCGCGAAGAAGAGTTGGAGTTTCGCGAAGGCACAAAGGACGCAGAAGATAGGGGTTCGCGCGGAGGCGCGGAGATGCGGAGGGTTCCGCAAGCGGAGCGGTCGCGACCCGACGCCAACCTGCCCACCCCCGTCACCCCGGGCTTGACCCGGGGTCCCGCTTCTTCTTCTGTTCGACGGGGTTAAGCAGCGGGACCCCGGATCAAGTCCGGGGTGACGATGGGGAGAGGTAACGCTCCTCGCGCCAGCGAGCCTCTCTCCATCTCTCCCCACGAACCCGAATGCCGCAACGACACGGCCCGCCCGCCAGACACGAAACCCCTCCGCGTCTCCGCGCCTCCGCGCCTCCGCGCGAGCCTCTGAACTTTCTTCTCCCGCCAACGACCCATCCCCGGAACATAACCCCGCTCCCCCCGGTTCCGCCGCCGACCACGCCAGAGGGAACGCCCGTCATGTCCGACACCAACGTCAACGATTATCCGCTGCTCGCCCGCCCGCACGTCCACCTCGCCGGTCCCGTTGACCATGCGATGTACGAAAGCTTCCGCAACCAGGTCATCAACGCCCCCGCCGACGGCCCGCTGGTCGTGTCGATCTCGACGCTCGGCGGCGATCCCGAAGTCGCCCGCGCGATGGGCGACGATATCCGCCTGCTCCGCGACTATACCGGCCGCGAGGCGCTGTTCCTCGGCAAGGTCGCGGTCTATTCCGCCGGGTCGACCTTCATGTCGGCCTTCCCGGTCAACAAGCGTTTCCTGACCAAGGGCACGCGACTGATGCTGCACGAGCGGCAGATGACCAGCACCATCGAACTGTCCGGCCCGCTGAAGATGCTGGTCGCGACGCTGAAGGCCAAGCTGCACGAGATCGAAACCTCGGTCGAGATCGAGGAAGAGGGCTTCCGCGCGATCGTTGCCGGGTCGCAGGTCCCGTTCGAGGAACTGGTCGAGAAGGCCCCGGCCAACTGGTATATCGGTGCCGAGGAAGCGAAGGAACGCGGCCTGGTGCTGGACGTGATCTGATATCTTTCCGTAACCCCCGCGCAGGCGGGGGTCCAGAGCCAGGCAACGCAACGGTAGCGTTCGACGCCCTGGACCCCCGCCTGCGCGGGGGTACGACAAGGGGCAGCACCACGCCACTGGCCACGCGCCCGAAATTCCCCCATCATCGGAACATCATGGCCGACAACGACACCATCCTGACCGCCGCCCGTGACTGGGCCGGCGCGCCGCTTGCCTTGGCCACCGTCACCTCGACCTGGGGCTCCGCGCCCCGCCCGCGCGGCAGCCACATGCTGGTCCATCAGGACGGCCGTTTCGAAGGATCGGTATCGGGCGGCTGCGTCGAAAGCGACATCCTCGCCACCGCCGCCGACGTCATCGCCGGCGCGCCCTTCGCCATCAAACGCTATGGCGTGGCCGACGCCGCCGCGTGGGAAGTCGGCCTGCCCTGCGGCGGCGAGATCGAGGTCATGGTCCAGCGCGTCGATGCGAATGGCTTCGACCCCGCGCTGTTCGACGCGATCGACGCGGCGGGCGCGGAGGGACGCGCCATCACCCTGTCGACCGACCGCACCACCGGTCGCACCAGCATCGGCGAGACGGAGGGCGCGTTCCTCAACCGCTACGACCCGCCGCGCCGCCTGCTGATCGTCGGCGCGGTACAGATCGCGCAGGCGCTGTCGGGCATGGCGCGCGAACTGGGCATCGCCACCACCGTCATCGACCCGCGTGCCCGCTTCCTGACCGAAGAGCGCTTCCCCGGCGTCACCCTCGACGATCGCTGGCCGGACGAGGCATTGCAGGCGTTGAAGCCCGATGCCGCCACTGCCGTCGTGACCCTCAGCCACGATACCAAGATCGATGACCCCGCGTTGATCGAAGCGCTGAAAACCCCCGCCGCCTATATCGGCGCGCTCGGATCGCGGCGCAGCCATGCCGCGCGGCTCGAACGCCTGTCCGCCGCCGGGGCGACCGCGCTGGAGCGGATCGACGGTCCGGTCGGGCTCGACATCGGGGCGATCGGCCCGTCCGAAATCGCGCTGTCGATCGCGGCGGCCATGGTAAGGAGCTTCCATGCGCGCTGAAGATACCGTCCTGATCCTGCTGGCGGCGGGTCGCTCGCAGCGCTTCGGCGATGCCGACAAGCTGGCGCAGGAGTTTCTGCACAAGCCGGTCGCCTATCATGTCGTCACCGCGCTGGAGGCGATCCCGTTCCTCGGCCGCGTCGCGGTGATCGACGGCACGAAACTGGACTTCGCCTCGCGCGGGTTCGACGTGATCGTCAACGAAGCCCCGGCGGAGGGCATGTCGCGTTCGGTCCAGCTCGGCCTGCGCGCGGCGCGGACCAAGGGCGCAAAGGGCGTGGTGATCGCGCTGGCCGACATGCCGCGCATCACCGCCGCCCATGTCTATCGCCTGCTCGACACTGCCCGCGACGATGCGGACGCGGTAGTCGCGTCGAGCGACGGGACGAGGCCGTGCCCGCCGGCCGTGTTCGGCGCGGGCCGCTTCGACTTCCTCCAATCGCTCGAAGGAGACGCCGGCGCCCGCGACCTCGTCCGCGCCGGCCGCCATGTCGTGACGACGCCGGCCGAACTGATCGACATCGACACCCCCGAAGACCTCGACCGCCTGCGTGCCATCGCCGAGGCCCCGGATCAGCACGACGCGATCACCCTGCCGCGGCCTGAGCCGTGGTGGCATCCGCGCCCGGAATGATTTTCCTACAGCGGGTGCTTTAGGTAGGCTCGCGGGAATGGGTTCACACGGAGGCGGGGAGAAGAAGGAAGGATTTGATCGCGCAGAGGCGCGGAGGGCGCAGAGAGGTGGCGCTCGCCGCGACAGCGGCTCTCTATGGGGGGAGCCGAAAGAGAAGGGCTTCGCCAGACAGACTGACGCCGCCCGCTCCACAACCCCTCTGCGCCCTCTGCGCCTCTGCGCGAAAAACAGCCTTCTTCTTCTACTCCGCGCCGCCGCGCCTTCGCGTGAAAACGATCTTTCTCACCGTCAGCCCCCAAACGTCGCCCCAGCGAAGGCTGGGGCCTCAAGCGGCTCCTGCCGCCCCCGGTAACGGAAAAATGCCATCCTCCGCCGGCATGACGCCCAGTTCAAACGGGAGGAATCGCTACCACCACAACAACGCGACGAGTGTGAACTTAGTGAACTTTGGCCTCACGCCATCGCCGCCGCCGCACCCTTCAAATCCTCGACGAACCGCGCAAACTCTTCTTCTGCCTGGATTTTATCGGGCAGCCGCAGCAAATAGCTCGGATGGACCGTGATCCAGCCGATCCCGCCATCGGCCAAGGTCAGCACCCGCCCGCGCTCGCGCGAGATCGTCACCGTCTTGCCGGTCAGCGACCGCGCCGCCGTCGCGCCCAGCGCCACCGTCATGCGCGGGCGGAGAATGCCGCGCTCCTGTTCGATCCACCAGCGACAGGCATCGATCTCGCCCACGCCTGGCTTGGCATGGATGCGCCGCTTGCCCCGCGGCTCGAACTTGAAATGCTTGACCGCGTTGGTGACATAGACTCGCGACCGATCGATCCCGGCTTGGGCCATCGCCCGGTCGAACATCTGTCCCGCCGGGCCTACGAAGGGGCGCCCCGCCAGATCCTCCTGGTCGCCCGGCTGTTCGCCGACCACCATCATATCGGCATCCACCGGCCCCTCGCCGAATACCGTCTGCGTCGCCGGCTTCCATAGCGGGCAGCGCTGGCAGCCCATCGCCTCGTCGCGCAGCGCCGCCCACGCCGCCTCGCTATTGCCACCGGGAGCCGCTCGTGCCGTCTCGATCATCGCCGCCTCGCGTGCCTGTGCCCCCGCGATCAGCGCCGGGACCAGCGCGGTTTCGGGCATGTTCTTCCAATATTTGCGCGGCATCTCCTTCAGCATCGCGCCCTTTTTCAGCCGGGCGGGATTGAAGATCGACGCGTAATAGGTCTTCCACGCCTCCTCGACCGGGTCGCCGTCGGGGGCGTCGGCCTTGCTGGCACCGGGCCCTTCGGACAGCGTCTCGCCGTCCCAGTGCAGCGACACCTCGGGCGTCAGGATCGACCAGCGCATCGCCGCGAACCGGTCGACGAAGAACCGGCCATTGTGGCGGACGATATGATGCTCCGGCTCGAACCACGCGACGAAGCGGGTGCCGCCCTCTTCCTCGACCTCGCGAAAGCGCAGAAAGGCGCGCATCTTGTGAATGTCGCGCCGGACCGCCTTGGCCATCTCCTCCAGCCGCCGCATCGCCGGATCGGCCTTGTCGTCGATCAGGCGGGGTTGATCGATCAGGCGGGTGAGCATCGCATAGAGCAGCGCGAATCGCTCCGGGTCGGCGTGCATCGCCACCGTCCGCGCCAGATCGATGAACGCTCGGGGCACGCGGGGGGCGGGGGCGTCGCCGACGACGATCGCCTCGTCGCCGAACAGGTCGGTGGGCAGGTCACCGACCTGCCACACCACCTCCGCCGGGGACACGCGCTGCGCGGCGAGCGACCGGGCGGCATCGCGCCACCCGTCGAAATCATCCGCCGCCGCCAGCGCCGCGACCCGCATTAGAGCCTGAAGGCCTGGTTTTGCCCCATCGGGACGGAGCCGATGCGGATCGGTGGATAGGAGTGAGGAAGGAGCGGGGCCTTGCCCCCATGACTGACGAGCGACGCCACCACAGGCCTGCATCGGCCCGCCGCTTCGCGGTTGCCCTGCGCCGCCCGCCGGACGTCGTCGCACCGCTTGCCCGGGCAAGGTGCCCACGCTGCACGGTACTCCTTGCCGACGAACGGCGCAGGGCAATCACGACGGGTCAAAACCAGGCCTTCAGGCTCTAGTCGCGGTCGTCGCCCGCTTCCGACGTCTCGGCAATCTCCAGTTCCTTGGGCTTGCGGTCCTCGAACACCTTGGCGATGCGCGCTTCCTCGGCATCGCTCAGTTCCTCGGCGGCGGCGGGGAACATCTCTTCCTCCTCCTCGTCGATGTGATGCTCGTAGCGGTGGCGCATCTCGGCGAAGCGCTCGTTCCATTCGTTGCTGCCGGCGTCCAGCTTGGCGATCTCGCCCAGATAGTCGTCGATTTCCTTATGCTCCGACACCGAATGGCGTGCCTCGTCGCGGAGATCGGGATTGGCGAGCATCGTCGCGTACAGCGCCTCCTCCTCCGCGGCGGCATGGGCCGACACCTCGACGCGAAATTCCTCGAACAGTTCGGCACGCTCGTCGCCCGTGGCCGCGTCGATGCGCTTCAACAGGTCGCGGTGCCGGTCGTGATCGGCCTTCAGGTCGGCATAGATGCGGGCGTCGGCCATGGGAAATTCCTTTGCTGGTTCGCACCGACCAACGGCGGCGATCCGCGGAGGTTTCTCTTGCGAGGGATTTTCACCGCCACCCGTCATTCCGGCGAAGGCCAGAATCCATGGACACGGAACGGCGCGCTTCTATCGATATCGGTCGTGACCATGGATCCTGGCCTCCGCCGGGATGACGGCGGTTCAGCTGAACAACTCCATCTGGTCCGCCTTTTTGGGCGCCACCACCGGCCGCAGTTCCGCGCGGTCCGCCAGCAGGACCGGCCGCCAGTCATCGGCGATCAGGAACGGCCGGAGCTTGGCGATCGACACGGTCAGCCGCGCGACATCGGCCAGCGCCAGCCGCCGCCAACGCCGTGCGGTCAGGATCGCGTTGACCGCCTTCACCCCCAGCCCCGGCACGCGCAGCAGCATCTCGCGCGGCGCGCGGTTCACGTCGACCGGAAAGCGATCGCGGAACTTCAATGCCCAGGCGAGCTTGGGATCGATGTCGAGCGGCAGCATCCCCGTCGCATCGTCCGCCGCCGCGCGCACCTCGTCGGCACGATAGTCGTAGAAGCGCATCAGCCAGTCGGACTGGTACAGGCGGTGCTCGCGCATCAGCGGCGGGCGTTGCAGCGGCAGGACGGCGGACGCCTCGGGGATCGGGCTGAACGCCGAATAATAGACGCGGCGCAGACCGTAGCGGTCGTACAGCGTCGACGCCTTGCCGACGATATCGCGGTCGGTCGCCGCATCGGCGCCGACGATCATCTGCGTCGACTGCCCCGCCGGCGCATATTTCGGCGCCGACTTGTACCGCTTTCGCGCGTCGCGACCGTCCGCGATGTCGTGCGCGACCTTGCCCATTGCCCCTTCGATCTGCGTCGCCGACTTTTCCGGCGCCAGCCGCTTCAGCCCGCCGGTGGTCGGCAGCTCGACATTGATCGACACGCGGTCGGCATAGACCCCGGCCAGATGCACCAGTTCGGGATCGGCATCGGGAATGGTCTTCAGGTGGATATAGCCGCGAAAATCATGGTCCTCGCGCAACGACCGCGCGACCTCGACGATCTGCTCCATCGTATAGTTGGACGACCCGATGATCCCCGACGACAGGAACAGCCCCTCGATATAGTTCCGCCGATAGAAGCTGAGCGTCAGCGCCACGACCTCCTGCGCGGTAAAGCGCGCACGACGGACGTTCGACGACTTGCGATTGATGCAGTAATGGCAGTCGAAGATGCAGCTGTTGGTCAGCAGGATCTTGAGCAACGAGATGCAGCGACCATCGGGCGCATAGGCGTGGCAAATGCCCATCCCCTCGGTCGACCCGATTCCCTTCCCGTCGCGCGAATGGCGCTTGGCCGTGCCCGACGACGCGCAGGACGCATCATATTTCGCGGCATCGGCAAGGATCGCCAGTTTCGCACGGGTGTCGAGCTGCGCCATATGTTCGATATATGTTCCAAGACGTTGAACGCCAAGGGGTAATCAGCCGAGCGCCGCGTCCAATGCACGGCGCAACGCGGTCACTTCGCCATTAAGCGCGATCAACCGTTCCGGCGTCATCCCGCTGCGCGCGACGACGGTTGGCGCTAAGCAGCCGCTCTCCGCCCAGCGCGCGCGCCCCGCTTCGGTCAACCGTACCAGTACCTGGCGTTCATCTTCCGGATTGCGCAGTCGGTCGACCAGCCCCGCCGCCTCCATCCGCTTGGCGAGCGGCGTGATCGTGCTCGGCTCCAGCGACAGCCGTTCGGCGATGGCGCCGATGGTCAGTCCGTCCTCCGAATCGCTCAACGTCAGCAGGACGAGGAACTGCGGGTAGGTGATGCCCATCCGGTCGAGCATCGGCTTGTAGGTCCGGTTGATCGCGATCGTCGCGGCGTAGAGCGAGAAGCAGAGCTGTTCGTCGAGGGGCAGGGGCTTGTCCATGCCGGGCATATAGCATGAATGATTGTCGCGATAAATAATACTGGACAGCCCAGCCGGGTAACGCTATTTACTTATCGCGATAAACAAATGGAGCATCCGCCATGTCGATCGACGTCAAGTACAGCACCACCGCCACCGCCACCGGGGGTCGCGAAGGCCATGCGCGCAGCGAGGACGGCCGGTTCGACGTCAAGCTGTCGACCCCGCGCGAACTGGGCGGTGCCGGCGGCGACGGCAGCAATCCGGAACAGCTGTTCGCGGCGGGCTATGCCGCGTGCTTCATCGGCGCGATGAAGGTCGCCGGGCAGCAGCTGGGGATCAAGGTCCCGAACGACGTGACCGTCACCGCGACCGTCGGCATCGGCCCGCGTTCGCTCGGCGGGTTCGGCATCACCGCCGACCTGAAAGTGGCGGTGCCCGGCGTCGATCCGCAGCAGGCGCAAGCGTTGATCGACACCGCGCACGGCATCTGCCCCTATTCGAATGCGACTCGCGGTAATGTCGATGTCGGCCTGACGCTCGCCTGATCGTTCGACAGCGGTGATCGGCTTCGCCTATGCCTTGCGCAAGTGAGGATGCGGGAGACGAGGCTTGCTGACGATCGAGACGATGCGGTGGTTCGCTCCCTCGGACGCCGCATCGCCGAACCATGACGGGGCGGGAACGGCCGAGGCAGTTCCTGCCCCGCATGTCGTTTTGGAGGGGCATATCGCGTGACCACCATCGCCGATGTCGCGGCGCGGGCGGGCGTGTCGATCCGTACCGTGTCGCGCGTGCTCAACCGGTCGCCGTTGGTCAACGCCGCCACCCGCGACCAGGTGGAGGCGGTGGTCGCCGAACTGCAGTTCCGCCCCAGCGCCCGTGCACGCGGGCTGGCGACCGGGCGGTCGTTCCTGCTGGGGCTGGTGCATAACGATCGCAACGCGCTGGTGCTCGACCCCTTACAGCGCGGGATCGTCGGTGCGGCGGCGGCGCGGGGTTATGAGCTGGTGGTGCATCCGGTCGCGCCGGGCGATGGCGATCCGGTCGCCGACGTGCTCGATTTCGCCGGACGGTCGCGGGTCGATGGCGTGGTGGTCGTGCCGCCCATCTCCGGCATCGCCGGGATGGCAGAAGCGTTGAGCGAAGCGGGTGTGCCGGCAGTGGCGCTCTCTTCGGTCGCGCTGTCTGGCTATGGCGCGGTGCTGGTGTCGGACGAGCGCGGCGCGGCGCGTGCCGTGGCCGATCATCTGGCGGCACTTGGCCATCGCCGGATCGCGCTGCTGTCGGGACCGGCCAGCGCGGCGTCGGCCCGCGAACGGCGTGCCGGGTTTATTGCCGGGCTGGACGACCACGGCCTGACCCTCCGCCATGAGGCAGAGGGCGATTACGGCTTCGACAGCGGCGTGGCGGCGGCGACGCGGTTGTTGCAGGCGACCCCGCGCCCGACCGCGATCTTTGCCGGCAACGACGTAATGGCGGCCGCCGTGCTGAAGGTCGCGGCATCGCTGGCAATCGACGTGCCGGGCGACCTCTCCGTCATCGGCTTCGACGGCAGCATCCTCGCGCAAATGCTGACCCCGGCCCTGACCACGGTCCATCGCCCGATCGCCGATATGGCGGGCGCGATCACGACGCGGCTGATCGACCGGATCGAAGGGGCGGCGGACGACTCGCCGCTGACCGCCGCCCTGTCGCTGTCGGTCGGCGGATCGTGCGGTCCGGTCAGGCGCGGATGAGGTCGAGGAAGCGGATCGCCGCCCGATAATCGCTCGCGCGCGCCGCACGGGTTTCGGCGGCGAGGGCGTCCTCACCCCATTGCTCGGCCTGCCAGTCCTCGTCGACATGCGCCGCCGCCCAGGCGGTGTCGGCATCGATCGCGCGCTCGACGACCGCCAGCCCCAGCAGCAGCGATCCGGTCAGCGAGACGATCGGCGACAGCGGCGCCAGCTGCCATGGCGACAGGGCAACCACCGCCTCGCGCAGCCGCGCCAGCGTCCGCGGCGGTTGTTCGACCGGCATCACGCCATCGGTGACGGAGAAGTCGACGCCGAACCGCTCCCGCGCCCAGTCGAGGACCGGATCCCATATCGCCGCCTGCCGATCCGCCAGTGGTCCGGGCTCGGCGCGATAGCAGAGCAGGTCGCTGCCGCCATACACCGCGATCCCGCCCGCAAAGGTAGCCGCATCGGGTGCGATCCGTTCGATCGCGGCGTTGGCGAGGCCGGTCAGCGGCATCGCCCGCGGATCGATTGTCTCCTCCACCGCGCGCCATTCGTCGGCGATCGCCTCGCCCAGCGCTGGGAAGGGCACGACCAGCGGCAACCGCCCCGGCGTGCGCACCGGCCGCCCGTCCAGCGCGATGCCGCCGTCCGCCGTGACCGCGACGTCCTGCCAGAAGCGCTTCACTTGCTGCGCCACTTCGCGGTCAGCCCGCGGGGTACGACCGCCATCGCGTACAGCGCCGACAGCACGATCGCCGCGCCCAGCACGCGCATGCCGGTGTCCGGAGCCCGCGCCAGCACGATCAGCCCGAACACCGCACCCATCGCGGTGGCGATCCGGATCGCGACCAGCACGAGCCAGCGATTGCGGGCGACGGGATCATCGGTCATGGCAGGTCCAGCAGCTGAGGGAGCAGGGTGGCATCGTCGCACATTCGCTGTGCGCCGGCAGCCATCAAGGTGTCGCGGTCATGATAGCCCCAGGTGACGCCGACCGCCCGTGCGCCCGCCGCGACCGCCATCGCCATGTCGAACCCGGTATCGCCGATCATCACCGTCGTCTCGGGCAGCGCATCGGCCTCGGCCATCGCGGCATAGAGCATCGCGGGATGCGGCTTGGACGGATGTCGGTCGGCAGTCTGCAACGTCGTGAAATGTCGGGTAAGGCCATGATGGTCGAGCAGCAGCGCGAGGCCCCGGTCCGACTTGCCGGTCGCAACCCCCAGCGTCCATCCGCTATCGAGCAGTGCAGTCAGTGCGTTGGCGATACCGGGGAACAGCGGCTCCTCGGCCAGCCTCCCGTCGAGCCGCATCGCGCGGAAATGCCGCTTATACCCTTCCGCCACCGCATCGTGCAGCTCCGCATCGCTGTCGGGCACCAGCATCGCCACCGCCTGCGGCAGGCTCAACCCCACGATTCGCCGTACTTCTCGCGGGTCGGGGTCGGCTAGCCCCGCATCGGCAAAGGCCAGCGCCATAGCGAGGCAGATATTCGCCTGCCCATCGGCCAGCGTCCCGTCGCAATCGAACACGGCGAGGCGGGTCATGCCGTCCGCATCCATGCCGCCAGCGGATGGTCGCCCAGCCGCTCCGCCACCCGCGCGCGGACTTCCGCCGGCTTGTTCTGGTTCAGCTTGGCGGTGCCGCGCGACGTCGTCGGGACCAGCTCGAACCCGGCGATGGCGTCCATCATCGCCTCCGCCTTTTTTGGATCGATCTGGTCGACGGCCCATTGCGGTTCATCTTCGTAGATCGCGGCCAGCGCATCGATCTGTTCACGCAGGCCGGTACGGTCCAGCGCGCGGACCACGCCCTCGACTTCGACCGACAGGTAGTTCCAGGTGGGTACCTCATCCGGCCCCGCCGCGTACCAGCGCGGCGAGATATAGGCGTGCGGCCCCTGCACCACGAACAGCACCGTCGCCCCGTCGAGATGCGCGGTCACCGCATTGGAGCGCGCGACATGGAAGCGTAGCGCGCCGTCCGCGCCCGGCACCACCGGCACCTGCGCCACGCGGGGGCCGTCAGGCGTCATGACGAACAGCATGCCGAAACCTTCCCCGGCGACGAACGCCCGAGCGGCATCCTCGCCCATGCGGAAGGCGGCATTGGGGTGCATCAGTCGCGCTGTCCCCGCGACCGCCGCTCGCCACGCCGTTCCTTGCGATAATTCTTGGCGTGCGCCTTCGCCTTGGCCTTCAGATCGGCCTTGGTCACCGGCGGCGGCGTATCGTCGATCATCGCATTGCCGAGCGACAGGTCGAAGCCCAGCAGGTCGATGCTTTCCGCGAAATGCGGTGGCAGTTCGGCGGTCACGTCCACCTGCCCGCCATCGGGATGGTCGATGCGGATGCGGCGGGCGTGCAAGTGCATCTTGCGGCTGACCCCGCCGGTCAGGAACGCCGCCTGCCCGCCATATTTGCCATCGCCGACGATCGGATGGCCGATCGCCGACATGTGTACGCGCAGCTGGTGGGTACGCCCGGTGAACGGTTGCAGCTCGACCCACGCCGCGCGGTTGCCGACGCGTTCGATCACGCGGTAGCGCGAGCGGGCGGGCTGTCCCTCCGCTTCGTCGACATGCATCTTTTCGCCGCCGGTGCCCGGCTGCTTCGCAATCGGCAGGTCGATGATGCCGTCGGCGATGTCGGGGATGCCGACGACCAGCGCCCAATAGACCTTCTTGGCGGTCCGCCCCGAAAACGACTTGGCGAAGAACGCCGCCGCGCGCGCGGTGCGGGCGATCAGCAGCGCGCCCGACGTGTCCTTGTCGAGCCGGTGGACCAGTTTCGGCCGGCTTTCGCCATCGAACTGCAGCGCGTCGAGCAGCCCGTCGACATGGTCGTGGGTCTTGGTCCCGCCCTGCGTCGCCAGGCCCGGCGGCTTGTTCAGCACCAGCGCCTGCTTGTCGCGGTAAATGACAAGGCTCTGCGCGAACTCGGTCTGTTCGGCCGACAGCGGCGGGCGCTCCGCCTTGGGGCGCGGCTGGGCGACGATCGCCGATTCGGGCGGCGGTACGCGCAGCACCTGTCCGGCCGACAGGCGGGCGCCCGGCTGGGCACGGCCGCCATCGATGCGCAGCTGCCCGGTCCGCGCCCAGCGTGACACGGTGTTGAAGCTGGTATCGGGCAGATGCCGCTTGAACCAGCGGTCCAGCCGGATGCCGTCGTCATCTGCCCCGACCGTGAATTGCCGGACGTCGTTCTCGCTCATGCCGCTCCCCGCGTCAGTTGCAGCCCGGCGAACAGCGCCAGCGCGGCACCCACCACCGATAGCAGTGCATAGCCGATCGCCCCGGCCGCTTCACCCCGTTCGATCATGGTCACCATGTCGAGCGAGAAGGCCGAAAAGGTGGTGAACCCGCCCAGCACGCCAACGCCCAGCGCCAGCCGGACCTGTTCGTTGCCGCCGCTGCGCGCCAGGACGCCGACCAGCAGCCCCATCGCCAACCCGCCGATCAGATTCACCCCGAGCGTCCCCCAGGGATAGTCCGGGCCGAAGGTCGTGAGCGCCCAGCGTCCGAAAAAATGTCGCAGCCCGGCACCGATCGCGCCGCCGGCCATGACGATGAATAGATTTCCCATGATCGGCCGTCGCCTAGCCGATTGCGGCGCGCGAGGAAACCGTCGTGCTGCGCATCGGCCAGCCGGCTGCCTGCAACGGCTCGATCTGGCCGCGCGCCACCGGTGCCTCGATCCCGCCGGTCAAGAGCAGGCGGACGTTGCGTCCGTCGCGCTGGGCGCCCGTGACATGGCTGCGCGAGACCCACCAGCTGCGATGCACCTGCGCGCCGTCCATGCCCGCTAACTCAGCTACCGCGTCGCGCATCCGCATCAGGATCAGCGTCGATCCGGCCGGGGTATGCGCGCGGACATAATGATCCTCCATCGCCAGCGCGATCAGGTCGCGGCCAAGATGGGCGGGCAGGCGGTCGAGGAACGGCGTGGCCGCCGGCGGAGCGATGACGGGCGCGGGCAAAGGTGGTGAAGGTGCCGCAGACGCGCGCCGCATCCTCCCGAACCAGAAGATCGACGTGATCGCCGACCCCAGGATCAGGACATTGGCGTAGCTTGTCAGCCACCCTTCCGCGCTGGGCAGGTGGAGGGGATGCCATAATCCGTCGACTGCCCAGACGACCACGGTCATCGGCGCCGTAGCGACGACGCACGCGGCGACCCACAACCCCGCTTCCGGCAGGGAAAGCCGCCGCGCCAGCCGTGTCGCGATGACCGTGGCGGGCAGGTACAGCGCATAGCCTGCCAGCGCGATGCCCAGCCAATAGGCCAGCCGCAGCGCGAACGGCAGGGCGAAGCTGCCGAACGGTCCCAGCACCGCGAGCAGCACGCCGATGGCGGTCATGATCGTCAGGTCGATCAGCAATCGGCGGGCATCGGGCATGGGGCGGCTCGGCGTGGAAGTTGCCTCGCCGCGATAGCGCGCTCCCCGGTAATTGCCACCTCTGCCATTTCACGCATCGCGAACGGGCAGGGTGGACGATCCACGACGGGGAGGGGCGTTCCACGCAGATCGGCTTGCCGGCGAAGGGCGGGCGGGCACAGCCGGCGGGACACCCCATAGCAGGAACCGCCATGATGCCCGCCACCGCCAAGACCGCCGCCCGTACCAACGACCTGTCCCCGCTGTTGCGCGGCGCGATGGTGGCGGGGGGCACCATGCTCGGCCTGCTGAGCCTGCTGGCGCTGATCCGTGCGGCGACCGGTATCGCGCCGGCCGCACCGGCGGCACATGACGTCGCGGTCGCCGTCCATCTGGCGAGCGTATTGCCTGCCATCCCGCTCGGTCTCTACATCCTGCTGACCCGCAAGGGCGGGGCGCGCCACCGCCTGCTGGGACGGGTCTGGATGGCGCTGATGGTGTCGACCGCGCTCAGCGCGCTGTTCATCCGCCAGCTCAACCATGGCGGGTTTTCGTGGATTCACCTGTTCGTGCCGGTGACGCTGGTCGCGGCATGGGCGGCGATCGCGGCGGCCCGGGCGGGCGATATCGCCAAGCATCGCCGCCGGCTGGTCGCCATGTTCCTCGGCGCGATGGTCGTCCCCGGGCTGTTCGCCTTCGCTCCGGGGCGGGTCATGGCCATTTGGGCGTTCGGATGATACCGCTCCCCCTTGCTGATGCCGGTCGCAAGCGTTACATATTGCTGCGATGCACAACGACGTCGTTCCCGAGTCCACGACCGATACCGCAACGGAAGAGCTGCGCGCCTCGCTCAGCGACATCATCCGCTTTGCGCTGATGCAGAAGATCTGCCTGTCGGTCCGCTACAACAACATGGACATGATCCTGGCGCCGCACATGCTGTGGACCAAGCATGGCGACCTGCATGTCGATGCCGTCACCGTCGAGCGCGCGGGCAGCCCGCCCAAGATCTTCAAGATCGGCACGTTCAAGCTGCTCGGCCTCGGCAATGTCGCGCTGACCTCGCGCACGTTCGAACCGCAGGCGGAATTCGACCCGAACGATCCCAAATATGCCGAAGCCCCGATAGCGTCGGTCACGGGCTGAACCGCCGCGGCAGCAGGCGACAATCGCTTGCACATCCCCGCCGCCGGGGCCATGGACCGGCCAGGCCGGGGTCGCGTCGGGCGGCCGCGCGCAACGGGCGGACTTTGAACCAGTGACCAGCATCGGTATCTTCGGATGGCAGGGCCGGATGGGGCGCGCGATCGCGCAGGAGATCGAGCGCGTCGGCGAAACGCTGGCGGGCGGGGTCGACCAGGGCGGTGATCCGGTCGAACTGGCCGGGCGAGCCGACGTGCTGGTCGATTTCTCCTCGCCCAGCGCGCTTGCCGCCAACCTCGCCGCGGCGCGCGGAGCGGGGACGCCGATCGTCATCGGCACCACCGGCCTGAACGACCGCCACCATGCGATGATCGACGAGGCCGCCGCCGAGATCGCCGTGCTCCAGACCGGCAACACCTCGCTCGGCATCGCGCTCCTGTCGCGGCTGGTGCGCGACGCCGCGCGGCGGCTGGGTCCCGACTGGGATATCGAGATCGTCGAGAGCCACCATCGGCTGAAGGTCGATGCACCGTCGGGCACCGCGCTCATGCTGGGCGACGCGGCGGCCGAAGGCATGGGCACCACCCTGTCCGACAGCGGCGTGATCGGTCGCGCCGGGCTGGTCGGTGCGCGTGCCGGCGGCACCATCGGCTTCGCCTCGCTGCGCGGTGGCACCATCGTCGGCGACCATCAGGTCGTGTTCGCGGGCGAGGGCGAGCGGATCGAGCTCGGCCACCGCGCCGACGACCGCGCGCTGTTCGCCCGCGGCGCGGTGCGCGCCGGACTGTGGCTGGCGAGCGCGCCTGCCGGCCGCTACACGATGGACGCGGTGCTGGGCGTTTGAAGAAGGCCGACATCTTCGAGTTTTTCCGGCGGCTGGCGGAGGACAATCCGCACCCCGAAACCGAACTTGAATCGGTCAACGACTATACGCTGCTGGTCGCGGTCGTGCTGTCGGCGCAGGCGACCGATGCCGGCGTGAACAAGGCGACGCGCGCGTTGTTCGCCACCGTCGACACGCCCGAAAAGATGGTCGCGCTCGGTCTCGACGGCCTGAAGCACCACATCCGCACCATCGGCCTGTTCAATACCAAGGCGAAGAACGTCATCGCCCTGTCCGAAGCGCTGATCGCCGACCATGGCGGGCAGGTGCCGAACGACCGTGCCGCGCTGGAAAAACTGCCCGGCGTCGGGCGCAAGACCGCCAATGTCGTGATGAACGTCGCGTTCGGTGCGGAAACCTTTGCGGTCGACACCCATATCTTCCGCGTCGGCAACCGCACCGGCCTGGCGCGCGGCAAGACGCCGAACGCGGTCGAATCGGTGCTGGAACGGGTCGTGCCGCAGCCCTTTCGCCTGCACGCGCATCATTGGCTGATCCTGCACGGCCGCTATATCTGCAAGGCGCGCCGCCCCGAATGCTGGCGCTGTCCGGTCGCCGACCTGTGCGCGTTCAAGCCCAAAACGCCCGCGCCGAAGCAAAAGGCGGTCGCGACCGACTGAAACGGCTGGCAATGCCGCGCGACCTTTGCTAGGCGCGTGCCTCCACGGCCAAGCACCCGTAGCTCAGCTGGATAGAGCGCTGCCCTCCGAAGGCAGAGGCCAGGGGTTCGAATCCCTTCGGGTGCGCCAATCACACATAAAAGTACGAACCACGTCGTCGGAGGGTATCTCCCCAGCAACGGCGAGCTCAAGTGCCCGGTTCGGGCCACGGATTGTGACCTGCTCGCGGGTCATCACCACCTCACCGACGAAAGCACGGACATAGCTACGCCGAACCTGCGCATCATCGGAGTCGTGCAACTTGCGCCGCATGACCTCGGCAAAGCGGGCAACCTTCTCCGGGGTGATTCGACTGCCCTTTGCGCCAATCTGGCGATCGAGCCGCACGATCTCTTCTCCGATCGACGACAGGCGCAGATTGAGGGTGGCGAGGCGTTCTGCCAGCGTCGGGTCATCAGGACTGGTGATGCCTCGTTCGACCATTATGAAGAGCGAGCGAAGCGCCTTCTTGGTTTCAGTTTCCTCGGCCCGCAGAGCAGCGAGTCGCTTGCGACGCTCTGCATCAGCCGCCGACGACGCGTCCAGCATCTCGCCCAATATCGCCGTCAGGCGCTCGGGTTGGAAGAGCCGCTTCTCTAGCGCGTTAAGGACCGCTCTATCCGCCTGTTCCATGGGAACGTTATTGCCGCCACAGCTCAGATCGCCCTTCTTCCGACGGTTCGAGCATGCGTAATAGCGATAGCGACCGCCCTTGCCGGTCATGAGCATCATTGTGGAAGTGCAGCCGTTGCAACCACAGCGGCCGATCCCTGACAAAAGTACCGGCGAACTATGGGAGCGAGGCGCGGAGATACGCGGATTGCGCGCCTTCAAACGGCGCTGCGCGGCTTGGAAACGTTCTTCGGTCAGGATGGGCGGGACAGCGACCTCAACCCACTCTTCGCGCGGACGCATCTTGCCGGTGCGGCTGTCCTTGCAGCCGTAGTAATGGCGGCCGACATAGGTTTCGCGCGTCAGGATCGCGTGAATCGACCCGGTGTGAAACGGCTGATTGCGATGGGTGAAGCCGTTGGCCCGTAGCCATTTGACGAGCCGGTCGAGACCCATGGGACCGGAAGAGCCGTCACCTTCAAGGTACAGCGTGAAGATACGCTCGACCAAAGTCCGCTCACTGGGATCGATCTCCAGCTTCTTCTTGTCCTTCTTGTCCCGACGTTCCGCGACGTAGGTTCGATAGCCCAAAGGCGGCGCTGAGCCATTATGAAAGCCCGCCGCCGCGTTGGCAGTCATCACCACCTTAACCTGCCCGGCATTAATCTCGCTGGCTGCGGCATCGATCGAGGTGATGATGCTGCGAATGAGTCGAGCCTGCGGCCCCTCTCCAACGTCCTGAGTGGCGGAGATCAGCTTGACGCCGGCCTTCTCCAGCTTTCGGCGGTAGCCCTCGCATTCGTAATCATCGCGAAAAAACCGCGAGAAATTGAACACGAAGACCGCAGCATACCGCTTTGGCTGAGCACATGCCTCAGCGATCATGCGTTGAAAGGCAGGACGCCGGTCCGTCATGCCGGACTTGCCCGCCTCAATATAGGTTTCGACGATGTGATAGCCCTGATCGACGGCGGCACGGGCGATACCAGCCTGCTGCTCGATGAGTGAAATCTCGTGTTCGGCCTGACGCTTGGTGCTGACCCGGACATATGCACAGGTGTGGATCGGCGTGGAAAAGGGACCCCGGTAGCGGGGTGATCGGCGTCGAAAAGGGACCCCTCATCCCGTTGGTCTAGGCTGTTCGCTTGGCGGTGTGTCAGGCGGCGAGATCGGGATGCTGGTATTGGAGACGGTGTTGAGGATCCGGCGCGAGCACGCGTCGGGGAAGGCCATCAAGGCGATAGCGCGGGACCTGCACCTGTCGCGCAAGGTGGTGCGCAAGGCGATCCGGGCGCCGGAAGCGGACATGGGGTATCGGCGGGAGGTACAGCCGCTGCCGAAGCTGGGGCCATTTCAGGCGCGACTGGATGCGTTGCTGGAGGAAGATGAGGCACGGCCGCGGCGCGAGAAGCTGCGCCTCACGCGCATCCACGACCTGCTGCTGCGCGAGGGGTTCGACGGCTCGTACGACGCGGTGCGGCGTTATGCGGCCCGCTGGCGCCGGGCGCGACGTCGCGATGTGATGAATGCGCCGGCGTTCATCCCGCTGCTGTTCCGGCCGGGCGAGGCTTACCAGTTCGACTGGAGCCACGAGGACGTGGAGATTTCGGGCAAGCCGATGCGGGTAAAGGTCGCGCATGTCCGGCTATGCGCGTCGCGGGCAATGTATGTGCGAGCCTATCCCCGCGAGACACAGGAGATGCTGTTCGACGCGCATGCGCGGGCGTTTGCCTTCTTCGGAGGTGTGCCGACGCGCGGCATCTACGACAACATGAAGACGGCGGTCACGAGCGTGTTCACGGGCAAGGAGCGTGTCTTCAACCGGCGCTTCCTGGTCATGGCCAACCATTACATGGTCGAGCCGACCGCCTGCTCGCCGGCGTCGGGCTGGGAGAAAGGTCAGGTCGAGAACCAGGTGCAAACCGCACGCGGCCGCTTCTTCCAGCCACGCCTGCGATTTACCAGCCTCGAGGAGCTGAACGGTTGGCTGGAGGCCGAGTGTCGGCGCTGGACAGAGTTGCACCAGCATCCCGAGCAGAAGGAACTGACGGTTGCTCAGGCCTGGGCTGCCGAGCGCAGCGTGCTCCAGCCTGTTGTCGCACCCTTCGACGGCTTTCATGAGAGCGAGCATGCGGTAAGCGGCACATGCCTCATCAGCTTCGACCGCAACCGCTACTCCGTTTCTGCCAGGGTGGTGCGACGTGCCGTTCAGGTCCGCGCCTATGCCGACCGCATCGTCGTGCGCTGCGACGGGGAAGTCGTCGCCGACCATCCCCGGTTTTTCGGCCGGGACCGGACCATCTACGACCCGTGGCATTATCTGCCGGTGTTGGCGACCAAGCCGGGCGCCCTGCGGAACGGCGCGCCGTTCCAGGGCTGGGAGCTGCCGCCTGCGCTGGCACGACTGCGGCGCAAGCTTGGCGTCGGTGACGATGCCGACCGGCGGTTCGTGCGGGTGCTGGCCGCGGTGCTCGACGACGG
>NZ_QQWV01000100.1:0-1958 GCF_003951715.1 Sphingomonas sp. ABOLH
TGTTGAAGATCAACCCGATCCGGACGCCTTGCGACCGCTGCGCGCCGTCAACTCCCTACTTGCCGCGTGACGTTCGCTATCCGTTCGCCCTTTCCGTGCAGATACGTCACTTTCGTGTAGTCACCCCATTGAGGAGCTGAACGGTTGGCTGGAGGCGGAGTGTCGCCGTTGGGCGGACACGCACCAGCATCCCGAGCAGAAGGAACTGACGGTCGCTCAGGCCTGGGCTGCGGAGCGCAGCGTGCTTCAGCCCGTCGTCGCGCCCTTCGACGGGTTCTACGAGAGCGAACACGCGGTGAGCGGCACGTGCCTGATAAACTTTGACCGCAACCGCTACTCGGTCATGGCCAAGGCGGTGCGGCGCGCGGTCCAGGTCCGTGCCTATGCCGACCGCATCGTCGTGCGCTGCGACGGCGAGGTCGTTGCCGACCATCCCCGGTTTTTCGGACGCGACCGGACCATCTACGACCCGTGGCACTATCTGCCGGTGCTGGTCACCAAGCCCGGCGCCTTGCGCAACGGTGCACCATTCCAAAACTGGGAGTTGCCACCTGCGCTGTCGCGGCTCCGGCGCAAGCTAGGCGCTGGCGATGATGCTGACCGGCGGTTCGTGCGGGTGCTGGCGGCGGTGCTCGACGACGAGCTGAACCTCGTCGAGGCGGCTGTACGCGAGGCGTTGCTGGCCGGCGTCACCAGCGACGATGTCATCCTCAACATACTGGCCCGCAGGCGAGAACCGCCTCGACCGTTGGCCATCGTCACGGCCGAGGACCTGGCGCTGCGTCATCCGCCTCTTGCCGACTGCACGCGCTACGACAGCCTGCGAGGCCTCCATGCAGCGGCATGAGATGATGACGGCCATGGCGGGTCTCGGCCTGAAGGGCATGGCCAGTGCCTTCGACGAGGCGGTGACCACCGGACTACAGCGCAAGCGCACGACGATGGAGATCCTGACCGACCTGCTGCGTGCCGAGGCGACGCACCGCCATGCAGCGTCGGTCCGTTACCGGATGTCGGCCGTCAGGTTGCCGGCGGTGAAGGATCTCGACGGCTTCGTCTTCGACGGCACCCCCATCAACGAGGGGCTCGTACGCTCGCTGCACAGCGGCTCGTTCCTGGCGAGCCAGCGCAACGTCGTGCTGGTCGGCGGTACGGGCACCGGCAAGACACACCTGGCCAGCGCCATCACCGCCAACGTCGTGCGGGCCGGTGCCCGCGGGCACTACTTCAACACGGTCGTCCTCGTGAACCGGCTCGAGGAGGAGAACCGCCTCGGCAAAGCCGGCGCGCTCGCAAAACAGCTCTCCCGCCTCGATGTCGTGGTGCTGGACGAGCTCGGCTATCTGCCCTTCGCCCGCTCAGGCGGTCAGCTGCTCTTCCATCTGGTGAGCAAGCTCTACGAGCGCACCTCGGTCATCGTCACGACGAACCTCGCCTTTGGCGAGTGGCCAACCGTCTTTGGTGACCCGAAGATGACCACCGCGCTGCTCGATCGCATTACCCACCATTGCGACATCGTCGAGACCGGCAACGACAGCTGGCGCTTCAAACACCGCAGCTGACGCAAGGGACTACCGGCAGAAGACGCTTCGCGCTGGTTGCGCCTCCGGTCGAGCTACGCCCGCCCTACGCCGCAACCAGCGCGAACGGCACGCCCGCCATACCTGTCACGCAGCTCGACGAAGGGGGTCCCTTTTGCACGCCGATAGGGGGTCCTTTTTGGACGCCGATTGACACAGCATCGCCGAGCTATGCCGCAAGGAAGGCATTGCCCAGAGCCTGTATTACACCTGGTCGAAGGAGTTCATGGAAGCTGGCAAGCGCCGCCTGGCCGGCGACACCGCCCGTGCCGCGACCACCGGAGAGGTCCAGGACCTGCGCCGCGAAGCCCGGGCCCTGAAGGAATGCGTGGCCGATCTGACACTGGAAAACCGTCTGCTCAAAAAAAGCATGGTCGC
>NZ_QQWV01000101.1:0-1671 GCF_003951715.1 Sphingomonas sp. ABOLH
CCTGCATTCCCCAAGTGGCGTGTCGTTTGAGGTGAAGATCGCCTGTATCCGAGCGCTAGACAAGGATTTTCTGCCGCAAGCGGCACCTGCGGTCGCGCAGACTGCTGGGTCTGGACGGATCAGACCGCGAAGCCGCTGTTTCCTTGCCCAGGGGCGGCGTTTTTCAGCGCAGCGGACAGATCTGTCCAGCCGCTTTCGTTCAGTTTGAGCGTGGATCGCGATCATGCGCATAGCGGTGGCGCTCGCAATCGGCGGATAGCGGCGAGGATGGCGCGTACCATCGTGCCGGTGACAGCGACCTCGGCCAGCTGGAAGGTGATGGTGCGGGCGTGACGGACCACACGTGCCCCGATCTTGATCAGCTTCAGTTGCAGGCTGGTCAACGACCAGTCGGCCATGGCCTCGGGCAGCTCGATGCAGCGCAAGAAGGTGGCCAGGTTGTACGCCAGGGCGTGCAGTTGCAGCCGCACCTCATTGTCGCGGAACTTCCGGCACGACAGCCGCGTCCAGCGAAAGGCGTATTTGCCCTCTTTGATGTGCTGCTCGGCGGTGCCGCGCTGGTTGTAGAACCGCACCACCCAGTCCGGCTCCATCGGCAGGTTGGTGACGATGAAGCCGACACGCGGGAACAGTTCGCCCGGATGCCATTCGATCTTGGCGATCACCCGGCGTTCCTTGTCCCAGGACGCCGCCTGATACTCGAATTCCTCGAAGAACCGCTTGACCTTGGTCAGTGACGGCCGCCCGACAGGGCGCGTTAGCCGATGCGCGATCTTGTCCTTGAGGACCGCGTTTGCGGGCAGCCGGATGGCGTAGAAGAACCGCGCTTCTTCCAATCGCTCATAGATCGCCGGGATCGCGTAGGCAGCATCGGCCCGGAAGAACCTGCCACCAAGGTCGCGCTCCGCGTAGCGCGCAATGACGGGGTCGAGAACATCACGCCAGCCATCGGCGCTGTGGACGTTGCCATGGCGCAGGGCGCAGCGTTCCAGCATCCCGAACTGGTTGAACAGAAAGTTGGGGTGATAGCAGCTACAGTCGAAATGGCCATTCCAGGCGGACCCTTCCTGGTCGCCATGGGTCGGGCTGACCGAGCTGTCCATGTCCAGAACGATGTACTTCAGCCCGTTACGGTCATGGAACCGGTCGATCCATTGCCCGTTCAGGTCGGCCAGCGCGGCACGGTTCCCGGCCAGAGCCAGCGTCTCGGTCTCGAACCGTCCCATCTGCGATGCCGAGGCCGCTTGTGCATCGACCGCTCTGCCGCCGACAACTTGGCGCATGACCGGATCGCAGGCGAGACGGTTGGCGTCGTTGACATCCTCGTATCCGGCCAGCCGCCCAAAGACTGATTGCCGGAACAGGCCGTCGAGCCGATGGACCGTGTTCTTGCCAGAGCGAGTATCGCGCAGCGCCGCTGACGCCAAATCGGACAACCCGAGCGCGTCATCAAGCTCGCGCATCACCAGAAGGCCGCCGTCGGAACTGAGCTGCGTGCCGCGAAATTCCAGCCGCACGCGAGGGTCGAAATCCACCCGATCTGCCCGTTGCAAGCCCGCACCCTCTGGGTGATCCATGAAACGCGCCCCTCGCAGCCTTCAACACCATGTTTTATATAGGAAATATAATGGTCAGGACAGCGAAATCAGCGCCTTACTTGGGAAATGTGGG
>NZ_QQWV01000102.1:0-1489 GCF_003951715.1 Sphingomonas sp. ABOLH
CTTGTGGGTTAGCTGCTGCTCAGGCGACGGTGAGAGGCGTATCCTTTTTCGGTCAACGGTGACGGGAAAGGAGCAGGTCATGTCGAAGAAGATCGTGGCGCCGGCCTATGTCGCGGCGATGGAGCGGGCGGAGGCGGATCCGGCGGCAGCGCGGTTCTGGGTCGGGCTGGACATCGGGTTCAAGAGCACGGCGGTGTGCGTCGTGGATGTCGACGGTGCGGTGATCCACCAGGTGTCGATGAAGAGCCATGCGACGGAGATCGGCCGCTATCTGCGGCGCAACTTCAAGTCGCACGTGACGCTGATCGGCATGGAGACGGGCGGCCTGTCACCGCACCTGGCGGGCAAATTGCGCGAGCAGGGTTTCCAGGTGGCGGTGCTCGATGCGCTACAGGTCCACCGGGTGCTGTCGGTGAAGCGCAACAAGACCGACACCAACGATGCGCGCGGCATCGCTGAGATCACGCGCAGCGGCCGCGACTATCTGACCGAGGTCTACGTCAAGTCGAACTTGTGCTTCGAAGTCCGGGCGTCGCTGATCATGCGCGACCGCCTCGTCAAGCAGCGGCGTGAGACCGAGGCGATGATCCGCGGGCTGGTGCGGGTCTATGGCGGGCGGATCGAACCCGGCAGCGACAGCCCGGCGACGTTCCGCGAACGGGCTATCGACCAGTTGTGCCTCATCGCCGACACCGAAGGCGTCGACCTGCGGCCGCGCATCATCCCGCTCCTCGATCTGTGCGAGCGCTTCTACATCGAGGCGGGGCGGATCGAACGCGAACTGGACCTGCTCGCCGCGTCCAATCCGGTGTGCAAGCGGTTCATGGAGATCCCCGGCATCGGCACGATCACGGCGCTGTCCTTCTACAGCGCGATCGAGGACCCGACACGGTTCCGGCATGTCGACGATGTCGCGGCCTATCTGGGCCTGACCCCTCGCGTCTACCAGTCGGGCGAGAGCCTGACGCATGGCGGGATCAGCAAGATGGGCAACCAGCTGACCCGCACGCATCTGGTTGGCGCTGCTACCGTCATGCTGGCGAACACCAAGTCGTTCAGCACGTTGAAGGACTGGGGGATGAAGCTCAGCAAGCGGGTCGGCTTCAACAAGGCCAAGGTCGCACTCGCCCGCAAACTGGCGATCGTGATGTTCAGCCTGTGGCGCGACGGCACGCATTTCATGGCCAAGGCCGCCGACGTCGGGCCGCACCGCGACTTGATGCAGGCGCGCGCGACCGCATAGACAATTCCAGGTTCACACCAGGTTCGTCCGCACAAGAGCGGCGAAACCGTCCTCCCGGGAGGCGGAGGGACAGGAGACTTCGGGCCTAAAGGTGAGGTGGCGACAACCTCGTGACGCTTGTTGAAGCTCCACCCTTTGCACGTGAATGCCCATATTGCGGCAGGCGACAGGCCCAACGGCCATCGCAAAGCGCCCGACCGCGAAGAGACTGTTGCACTCCGGGGGTGATGACGGGTGATCTTGCAA
>NZ_QQWV01000103.1:0-1426 GCF_003951715.1 Sphingomonas sp. ABOLH
AATACCAGCATCCCGATCTCGCCGCCTGACACACCGCCAAGCGAACAGCCTAGACCAACGGGATGAGGGGTCCCTTTTCGACGCCGATCACCCCGCTACCGGGGTCCCTTTTCCACGCCGATCCACAACCTTCTCCGTGGTGAGCATCCGCCGGATGGTGTGGGCGTGACCATTCGCCGCCTTGCAGACCTTGATCTGCTGGTCGTGATCCTCGGTGAGGGTGAGCGCGCGCGCCGCCTCAAGCGACAACTGGTCCTTGGCGATCAGGTCGATCAGCGTGGGTGCGAGCGCGGAAAGGCGAAGCATCTTGTAGACGAAACTGACTGCCTGACCGAACCGAGCTGCGATTTCCTCGGCGTCCATGCCGGTGTCGCGCAGTGCCGCAAAGGCGCGGATGCTGTCGGCGGGGTGCATGTCCTCGCGCTGGAAGTTCTCCGCGAGCGACAGTTCGATGGCCTCCTCCTTGGTGCGGACCTCGACGGGGAAGGTGTCGTTGTTCTTGATCCGCTTGCGCTTCGCCAGTTCCTTGAGGCCCCGATAGCGCCGCCCTCCGGCGAACACATAGAACAGGCCCTCGTCCTCGTAGGCGACAAGGTTCTGCAACAGGCCGTGCGCGGCAATGTCGTCGGCCATCGCTTCCACGGCGGAAGGCTTCACGCGCCGCTGATTGAGCGGGGAAAGGCGAAGCTGCGACAGCTTGATGGTGGTGATACCCATGATGAAACTCCTGTGATCTGTGGTGTCGATTGGGGGGAAAGGGTCAGCCTTCGAGGCTTGCCAGCTCGTCGAACTCGGCTGATGCGCGGGTCGCGGCGTCGCCTGCGTAGGTCGCGCCGGATCGTGGATAGAAGAACACGCGGTCGCCTTTGGCGTAGGGGGTGCCGTCTGCACTGGTCCCGCCCACCTTGGCCCGTTTCCAGTAGGGATCGCCCTTGTATCGAGTGTAAGCCATTGTCCTTTCTCCTTCTTCCTGCGGCTGAAAGCCGGTTGCCGCAGCAACCGGGTCTGCCTCTCCGGCGAGGAGCGGGATGGGGAGGGAGGAGGAAAATCGATGGCCTTGGCGCGGGCAGGCCGCCCTAGCGCGGCCGACGCCCGTCAGGGCGTCGGGTGCCGCGCTTGGCGGACAACACGGGGGCGTCTATTTTCCTTCGGGAACGAAAGGGCAGCAGCCCTTGGTGTTCCCCGCGCTGGCGGGCCTCCGGGGGAGGGCCGCGGCGCTATGCGAGTGAAGTCGCGCCCATCGGGCGGCGGCGACAGGTGTGCCATGTGGCACGCCTCACGCGAGGATCGTTACCCTTTGGGCGTGCGCCGTTGTGGCGCGAAGAAGAAAGGAGAGTTCGAATGAACTGAGCTTATTGGCATAGCTCATGCCTGACCGACTTACCGGTGCTGGTGATGAACCGGCTGAGATTCCGAAAGGAAAACG
>NZ_QQWV01000104.1:0-1368 GCF_003951715.1 Sphingomonas sp. ABOLH
GCATGATCTCGACCTCACGCAGCTTCCCGATGATCTCCTCAGGCTTGTGCTTCTTGGCAGGCATGCGTCGTCCCTTCCTTGATCCAGACTGTCATAGTCGATGGACCACTCAGAAGGGGGCAGCTCAATATCGAGGTTCACCATGTGAAGCCGGTTCACACACTCAAGCCGGGTTCTAAGGTAAGGCTAACAGATTTAGTGCTGCTTTGCGCGAACTGTCATCGCATGGCCCATAGACGCCTGGGAGCATTGCCCATTCAGACGCCAAATAATATTTTCAATAGAATCGAATAGTATAATCGACATTATGGCTCATCAGGCCGATTTGCAACGTATTCTTCTTTTATTCTAAGTAATGCCAAAGCATTGAAGCACATCCTGTAGAATGTGTAGCAACACTCTTGGATAAGAAATATCGAAAAGGCCAAAAGCGCCGATGGAATAATATTTATTGCTATCTTAAAGTTATTCCACTGGCCGGATAGGGCGTTCTTTATACAATTCTTCAATTGAATAAGAAAGCTCGGAATTTCCGGCTCTAGCATCTGTAACAAAAGCGTTGCAACGCATAAAAGAGCTAAGGGTATAAAATAAGCAACATTGTATCTAAAATAGACTGCTAGCTGCCGAATGACCCTAATATCGTCCTTATCTTCTGAAAATTGCGGACGTGGTAGGCCTGACACACTTTCTAAGGCAATGGGAAACATTGCAGCAAATGCAAAGCCAATTAGTATTGATAATGCTGTTACTAGGACCGATATATTGTCGTCGGTCAAAGAATTAACAAAAACTGCAACGCTTAGACCAATTGAAACCTGTCCAACAAGGCGGTAGGTATGGTTTTCTGGCTCTTTAGTCTGTTCATCTCTGTAAGTTTCATAGTTTTCTAACACAGTTTGCCAGGTTAGCCGCACGCTCATTGACGTAGTCCTGGCGTTACAATATCATCTAATACTCTTACCATTTCATTTTTTACTCGATCATAATCAAGTAAACCATTCGGTGGAACATTTACACTAAGTGGAAATTTCGTAGAGAATTTATTATCCCCAAGAAGATACACGGTGTATTGACTTCCATCCTGACGCATCAAGACGGTGCAGCCGGCAATGTCCTCATCGTCAATATCCATTAGATCGCCTTGTGAAATTATCTTCGCCAAAGCGGCTTTTCGCGCGTCAAGCGATCCCTGCACGTGTGGAATGAGGCTACGGATATCATCCCCGAAATCATCTCCGTAGGGTCAGGACCCATTGATGTGAGCGTCGCGATCTGATTCAGGCTCCGCGAGGAGACCGGAATGAGTGACCTGTTTTGGCTGACGGATGAGCAGATTGAGCGGCTGCGGCCGTTCTTTCCCAAGAG